>NZ_JAQYUU010000001.1:614124-921187 GCF_028728205.1 Clostridium sp. 'White wine YQ' | reverse complement strand
CCTTTAATGTAATGTATATGAGGCACTCCACTTGGTTCAATTGAAGTCACTTCTCCGTAATTATGAATGTGTCCATCATTTATGGTAGTTTCACCTGAGATGCTATGAGAATGCTTATCCATTTAACTTTCTCCAAAATATTTTTATACAATTACAATATATGATGTAGTTTAAAATATGATAAATAAATTATACATAAAAAGAGCTGCCCTAAAGCAGCCTTAACTTTTTAACAAAACTATATGAACTTCTAATGTTTCTTTTTCTTCATCGCATTTAACAAAAACTTTTCCTCCATGAAGATTCACTATGCTTTTTACTATAGGTAGCCCTAATCCTGAACCTTCAACCTTTAAGTTTCTTGAAGTATCTCCTCTATAGAATCTCTCAAATATTTTATTTACCTTATCTTTCTCTAATTCTCTATATTCATTTCTTACTATAAACTCTACTTCACTAGGAGATTCTTTAATTTCTATATTTACTTCTGTGCCCTTTTTGCTGTACTTTATTGCATTGGTAAATATATTTTGAAACACTCTAGCTATCTTATCTCCATCAATATTTAGTATAACCTCTTCTTCTGAGAAATCACTTACAAAATCTATATTGGCATTTTTACTCTCTAGCTCCAGTTCTCCTAAACATTGACCTATTATTTCTACAACATTTATTTCACTTTTATTAAGTTTAATGTCCTTACTTTCTAGCTTTGAATATTCAAATAAATCGTCTATCAAGCTTTTTAATCTATTTGCATTATCCAAAGAAACATTAGAATATTTATTTATATCTTCATCTAAAGCACTTTTTTTATTAATAAGCTCTAAATAACCTATTAAGGATGTAAGTGGAGTTCTTAAGTCATGGGATATATTTGTTATTAATTCATACTTTTGTTTTTCTTCTTCTTGCTCTTTTTCTCTCATCTGCTTAAGATTTTTAGACATATTATTTATTTCTTTTGCTAATACATTTAATTCATCTCTTCCTTTTTCATTAATGGTATAATCTAAATCTCCAGATGATAAAATTTCTACTCCTTTAGCTATTTTCCCTATATATCGTGCCTTTCTATTTATAAGTAGATATATTATAGCTATCATTAAAATAATAGGTGCTATAAGCTGCCATATATAATATCCACTAGACTTTATAGTTGTATTTTTCCATACATATAAATAACATTTTTCATTATCAATTTTCACTTCATATACTCTATAAAAAACTGATTTTTCATCTTTAAATGGATGACTTAAATCTATATAAGAAAAAGGTATATAATTTTTATTTCCTGTTTTACTTACATTACTAGATTTTAAAAGAATCTGTCCATCATTATCTGCTATAGCCATATTAAAGTTGTTAAGCTTAGCTACTTTATCTAAATACTCTTCACATGAATCACTCTTTCTAGTAACAAATCTACTACTTTCAACATAGGCCTCATTTGCCTTGTTTATTAAGCCTTCTGGATATTCACCTTTGTCATTTTCTATAAAAATCATTGTTGATACTACTGTAACTAAAAGTGCTAAGATATTTATAATTAAAAGGCTTCTACTTAAACTTCCAAAAAATACTTTCTTTATTTTATTTATCAAATTTATACCCAACTCCCCATACTAATTTTATAAATTCAGGATTCTTAGGGTTAATCTCAATTTTCTCTCTTATATTTTTAATATGTGAAGCTACTATATTACTTGCATTAAAATAAGGTTCATCCCAAACATTTTCATATATTTGTCTATTGCTTAATACTCGTCCTCTATTTTCTACTAGTAAATCTAATATATTAAACTCTATTGGCGTTAACCTTACAAATTCTCCATCTACATAAACTTCTCTTGAATCCTTATTTATTTCTAGATTATCTATAATTAAATTCTTAGAATCACTTTTACCTGAAAATTCTATATATCTTCTAAGCTGTGATTTTACCCTTGCCATAAGCTCTATTGGATTAAATGGCTTGGTTACATAGTCATCAGCTCCCACGTTTAAGCCCAATATCTTATCACAATCCTCAGACTTTGCTGATAATAAAATTATAGGTAGCTTTTTCTTCTCTCTTATTTTTAAGCAAGCTTTTATTCCATCAAGTTTTGGCATCATTATGTCAAGTATAATTAAGTCTATATCATTATCATTAAGTTTATTTATTGCATCTATTCCATCCTCAGCTAAAATAACCTTATATCCTTCATTTATAAGATAAATTTCTATTAATTCTCTTATTTCACTATTATCATCAACAACTAAAATAGTACTACTCAATACTTATCACCCTTCTAAAAGTTTATTTTTTCCTTTACTACATATAAAGGTCTATCCTTGCTTTCTTCATATATTCTAGATACATATAATCCTATAATACCTAAGGAAATTACTTGAATTCCTATAAAAAAGGCTACCATAGAAAATAGAATTAACGTATGATCAGAATTATTTATTAATCCATATATTAAAAGCACACTTGAGATAAACTCCATAATAATTCCCAATTTTATTATAAACTTTATAGGTTTAGTTGAAAATGATATTATTCCATCTTCTGCTAGTTTAATCATCTTTTTGAGAGAATACTTAGTATATCCATTTAGTCTCTTATCCCTTTCAAATTCCACATAAGTTTGTTTAAATCCAATCCAAGATACCATTCCCCGTATAAATCTGTTTTTCTCTGGCATATTCTTTAAATATTCTACTACTGCTCTATCCATAAGCCTAAAATCTCCTGTGTTTCTTGGTATGTTTATATCTGACATATAACCTAGAAACTTATAAAAATATTTTGCTGTTATAAGCTTAAAGAAGCTTTCTCCTTTTCTTTCAGTTCTTTTTCCATAGACCACATCATATCCTTGTTCCCATTTTTCTATCATGTTAATTATAAGTTCTGGTGGATCTTGAAGATCTCCATCTATTACAACAACAGCGTCCCCTTTTGCATTATTTATACCTGCAGTAATAGCTATTTGATGTCCGAAGTTTCTTGAAAAATCTATCACCTTACAATTTTTATCTATAGTGCTTACCTCTTTTAACTTTTCTAAGGTTTTATCTTTAGATCCATCATTAATAAATATCATTTCATAATTCAACTTATTATTTTCTACCACCTGTTTCACTCTTTTATAACATTCATGAATTAAATTTTCTTCTGAATACATAGGTATTACTATTGATATTAATCTATCTTTCATATATTTTCTCCTTCTATACTTTTTTCTTTAAATGCCGTTAATGGCAATATAATAAATAACCAACTTACTATAAAGGAATATCTATCTTGTGATTCCGTTATCATATACAAAAGCCCATAACCACAATAGATTATATAAAGTAGATTTATAATTGGATTCTTTAAATATTGCTGCCTATTATATAAACCCTTATAAGTAAGTACCATCATTATTAAATAAAACAATTGTCTATATGCTTGCCCATAATTATTTAAATCTAGGGTTATATCTTTAGGTTCTATATCTCTCTCACTCCAATATATCCCTCCAAAATCTCCTTCGCTCCACTGAAAAGTAAACTTTCTCCCCCAAAAATATAATAGTCTTCCTGGTGAAGTCTCTATATATCTTTCTTTTACTAGTTCCTTTGATGCATGTTCTGTTTCAATGTAGTTGCCATTAAATGCCGCTGCTACTTTCGCATCCTCCTCATTCCACCTACCAAACGTAGTCATATTACTTCCCTTTAATATTGATGTCCAAGGAGTTTCACTCCCATGCCATAGATTATATTCCGTGATTCCTAGCTTCTTTAAAGTCGCATTAACTGTTACTAATGGAATAATAAATGCAATTAGAATATAGGCTATTGCTACTGTCTTATATTTAAAGGATTTCTTAATATAAACTAAGGCATATAATGTAAAGGCAATAACCATAACTGGAGCTACCATTCTAAAGAAATTACCTATTGATAAGATTAGTCCAGCTAATAATAAATACTCCTTAGGTTTTTTGTCTTTTATAACTAAAATAAATAGATATACACTTTCTAAATAAAAAGATATTGCTATATTCTCCGTACAATAAGCTGCTGTATAAATTATTGTGGCAGGATATATGGCTGCTAAATACATTCCCCATATTGATTTTTTCTCTTCCTTAAATATTTCTTTTGATATCTTATAGCATATAAATACCCCAATAGTTGAACTTATAACATTAATTAGTTTAAGAGTTAATAATGGAACTGGAGAAATAAGTCTTATTAGTGCAAAATAAAGTACTGGTATAGTTAAGTGTGGAAATCTTGCATAGTAATTAAATCCTTTAAATATAGAATATTCTCCATTTAATACGAGCTCACTTCTTTCGTACATACCTGCAAAATCTGATACTGGAACACTATTTATTGAAAGTATCCATGCAAGCCTTATTAAGAAGGCAAAAATCATTATGCCCAGTAATATTCTCCTAGTGCTAAACCCTTTTTTTATTGCAATAAGTAATGCTATGGTAGTTAGGCTAAATAAGGCTACAAGTTCCATGTTTAGTGATTTATAATCCGCAACATAACGTATATATAAGCCATAAGTTACAAAAACCACTAAAAGCAATAATACTTTTAGACACTTATTTATAAAGATTGATAATCCTTTCTTCACTTCATCACCTCTTATTTCCATGATAGCTAGTAAATTTCAAGAAACTATTTGAAAAATAATGAAGATTCTATGAAGAATTCTTAATAATACATCCTTTAATTAATTGAATATACCTAAAACAGTAAGTTTAATACGTTTACTTCTTATTTATTCTTGTATATATAAGATGTACTCCCCTCTCATTAATTGATAATACATATCCATAGTCCTATAATAAGAGAGGTCTTTTATTATAAAAAATGGAGTTGAATATAGATGTCAAATAAAAATAAACATACTATACACCATGTTCTATCTCATTGGCATAATGTTAAATTAACGCTAATGCTAGAAGGAATCATTGTTGGTATTTTTACTGGATTATTAATTGTTTTTTATAGACTTACCCTTGAAAAAGCTGAAGAATTAAGAAATAAATTTTTAGAAATGCAAGCTTCTAATCACTTAATGATTATTGTTGGATTTTTGGGTTTAATTGTTGCTGCACTTATTGTTGGTAAGCTAGTTATTAGTGAGCCTTTAATAAGTGGTAGTGGAATTCCCCAAGTTGAAGCTATATTAAAAGGGAAACTTAGAATGAATTGGTTTCCTGTAATTATTAAAAAATTTATTGGTGGAGTTATATCCATTGGTTCTGGTTTATCTTTAGGAAGAGAAGGCCCATCAATTCAATTAGGAGCTGCCGTTGGACAAGGTGTCGGCAAGATATTTAAAAGAATGAAAATAGAGGAAAAGTATCTTATTACAAGCGGAGCAAGTGCTGGGCTTGCTGCAGCCTTTAATGCACCTCTCGCGGGAGTAATGTTTGCTCTTGAGGAAGTTCATAAGCATTTTTCTCCTTTAGTATTGCTTTCTGCAATGTCAGCATCCTTAACTGCTGATGTTGTTTCTAAGCATTTCTTTGGATTAAACCCAGTATTTAATTTTAATCATATTAATCCTCTTCCTATTGATGCTTATGGATATATTATTATTCTTGGAATTGTAGTTGGATTATTTGGTGTTTTCTATAATTATGTACTTTTAAAAACCTTAAAAGTATATGATAATCAAAAATGGCTCCCAAATAAGTTCAAACTTTTAGTACCTTTCATCATTTCAGGCATATTAGGATTATTTTTACCTGAAGTACTTGGTAGTGGCCATTCAATTATAAATTCATTAATTTCTGGAAGTTTTACTTTTAAAGTAATCCTAATCATTTTAGTCGTAAAATTTATATATTCCATGATCAGTTTTGGTTCTGGTGCTCCAGGAGGAATATTTTTTCCTCTTTTAGTTTTAGGGGCTATAACTGGGAGTATATATGTACATATACTAATTCAATTTTTTAACTTAAATCCAGAATATATGAATAATTTTATTATCTTAGCAATGGCTGGATATTTTGCTGCAATTGTAAGAGCTCCCATTACTGGAAGCATATTAATAACTGAAATGACAGGCTCTCTAACCCATTTATTATCTTTAAGCATAGTTTCATTAGTTGCTTATATTATTGCAGATTTGTTAAGATCTGAACCCGTATACGAATCTCTTTTAGATAGATTATTAAAAGGTACTAACTTAACAACTTCATCAGAAAATTCTAAAGATAAACTTATTCTTGAAATACCTGTATTTGTAGATTCTGAAATGGATGGTAAACCTATAAGAGAATTAAGCTTACCTGATAACTGCCTGCTGGTTGCAATTAAACGAGGGGAAAAAGAAATAATTCCAAGAGGTGATACTATTATTTACTCTGGAGATTATATAAATGTTTTAGTTGATGAAAACATGGCTTCTTTGATAAATGATAATTTAATGGATAAGTGTGGACAATATTAACCCATTCCTATATACTATAAAAATCGTAATAGTCATATAATAAATTACTATAATACAAGGAGGACAAATGGAGCTAGAAACAAATGAACATTTATCTAATTCAAAAACTCAGAAATATCTAGGTGAGAAAGGCTTTGTTGTTTTCATAACTCTGCTAAGTGCCTTTATTCCACTTTCTACGGATATATATTTACCTGCACTCCCTAAAATGGTAGATAGTTTTAATACCAGTGCTAGTGTTATAAATCTTACACTAATATTTTTCTTTATCTTTTATGCTTTAGGGACTATTTTATGGGGACCACTTAGCGACAAGTATGGTAGAAGAAAAATCTTAATTGTAGGACTTTCTATTTATACTATTGCAAGTTTATTATGTGTTTTCTCTCAGAATGTCTATGAACTTATTTTATTTAGAATACTTCAATCAATTGGATGTGGAGCTGCCACTGCAGTATCTACTGCTATAGTTAAAGATTCTTATAGTGGAAGAAAGCGTCTCACTATATTAGCATTAGTTCAATCTATGGGAATGCTCTCCCCTATAATTTCACCTGTTATTGGTGCAATAATATTAAGTTTACTTTCTTGGAGAGGTGTTTTTGTGGTATTAACTCTTTTAGGAGTATTAACTTTAGCCGGAAGCATAGCTATGGAAGAAACTATAGAAGAACGTTACATGGGAAGCATATTTAGATCTATTGGAAATCTTGGAGTTGTTTCAAAGAACATAAAATTTATGTCACTAGTCTTTACCTTCTCTATTATGTCCATTGCATCTATGTCCTTTATATCTTCTTCTTCATATATTTTCGTTGATAATTTTGGTGTAAGCGAAAAGGTATATAGTTATTACTTTGCTGCAAATTCAATTTTCTTTCTTATTGGACCTTTGTGTTATGTTAAGTTGTCCAAGCACTTTCCTAAAGTACCCTATATAACTATTGCTTATGTAGTTATGTGTGCTAGTGGATTATTTATGTTTATGATTGGTAAAATCAGTCCTATAACCTTTATGCTCTCACTAATGCCAGCATCCTTCTTTGGTAGCTTAATACGTCCTCAAACCACACATATTATGCTCGATCAAGTTAATGGCGACACTGGTGCTGCTTCTTCAATTATGAGCTGTGCTTTTACATTTTTCGGGTGCATTGGAATGCTTATAATTTCCTCTGGAATTTTAAATAGAATAACTCTTATGGGACTTCTATATATGATAACTTCAATTATTAGCTTAACAATTTGGCTAAGCTTTTCTAAAAAGCACGTATAATCACGACTTAAACTTTTAAAAGACAGTGGTATAAAACTTACCACTGTCTTTTTACTTCTACTTTCATGGAAATTCATTGACTTATTTATCACTATATCGTAATATATGAATATAATAATTTATATATCATACTCTAGAAAGTAGGAAACACTATGGATAAAGATTTTGATAAGTATAATGATGTTTCAGAGATGCTTAAAGTACTGGCTCATCCAGTAAGACTTTGCATCGTACGTGGATTATTAGAACACGGTGAATGTAATGTTACTTACATGCAAGACTGCTTGGACACGCCTCAATCTACAATATCTCAACATCTACAAAGATTAAGAACTGCAGGTATCATAGAAGGCAGGAGAAACGGTCTTGAAATATTTTATAAAGTTTGTAATTCTCAAGTTGAAAATTTAATTAAACTATTTTTTGGTGAAAATAATTAATTTTGGAGGTATTAATATGAGTAAAAAAGTTTTAATAGTTGGTGGGGTTGCAGGTGGAGCTTCTGCTGCTGCTAGACTTAGAAGATTAGATGAAACTGCTGAGATAATTATGTTTGAAAGGGATGAATATATCTCTTTTGCTAATTGTGGATTACCTTACTATATTGGAGAAACAATAAAGGAAAGAAGTAAACTTTTAGTTCAAACACCTGAAGCAATGAAGGCAAGGTTTAATATAGATGTTAGAAATAACAGTGAAGTTATAAGTATAGATGCAAAAAATAAAATGGTTAAAGTTAATAGTAAAGATAAAGGAACTTATGAAGAAAACTTTGATTACTTAATACTCTCTCCAGGGGCAAAAGCCTTAAGACCTAATATTCCTGGAATAGACAGCAAAAATATTTACACATTAAGAAATATTCCAGATACTGATGCTATAAAAGCATATGTTGATAAAAAAGGAGTTAAAAGCGCTGTAGTTATAGGTGGTGGCTACGTAGGGGTTGAAATGGCAGAAAACCTGAAGGAAAGAGGCTTAGATGTTACTCTTGTTGAAGCTGCTCCTCATATTCTTGCACCTTTTGATTCTGATATGGTTGTTCTTGCTGAAAAAGAATTAGTGGAAAATGGAGTTAAGCTAATACTTAACGATGGAGTTAAATCTTTTAATGATGTAGAAAATCAAGTTGAAGTTACTTTAAATAGTGATACAAAAGTTACCGCTGATTTAGTTATATTGGCTATAGGGGTAGCTCCAGATACTACTTTTATAAAAGACAGTGGTTTAGAATTTGGACCAAGAGGTCATATCATTGTTAATGAAAAAATGGAAACAAATATCGAAGGTGTTTATGCTGTAGGTGATGCTGTAGAGGTTGTAGACTTTATAACTAAACAAAAAACTGCTATTCCTTTAGCTGGTCCAGCCAATAAACAAGGTAGAATTGCTGCTGATAATATAGCTGGTTTAAATTCAACCTATAAAGGAACTCAAGGTACTTCTATAATCAAGATATTTGGATTAACTGCTGCTGGTACTGGGGCTAATGAAAGAACTCTTCAAAGAGCAAATATGCCTTACAAGGTTATATATGTTCACCCTGTATCTCATGCTTCTTATTATCCAGGAGCAATTCCTATGTCACTTAAATTGATATTCAATGATGAAGGAAAAATATTAGGTGCTCAAGGAATTGGCTTTGATGGCGTTGATAAAAGAATTGATGTTATAGCTACTACTATAAGACTTAATGGTACAGTAGATGATTTAGCTGAACTTGAACTTTCTTATGCTCCACCTTTCTCTTCTGCTAAAGATCCAGTTAACATGGCTGGTTTTGTAGCTCAAAATGCCTTAGCTGGAAGAAGTAATGTAATTGCTTGGAAAGATATTGATGAATTCAAAAACGATGACTATATGCTAGTAGACGTTCGTTCTGGAGTTGAATTTAACAATGGGCACTTAGAAGGTGCAGTAAATATACCTGTAGATGATTTAAGAGAAAGACTTAATGAATTAGATAAGGATAAAACTATAGTTGAATATTGCCAAGTAGGTTTAAGAGGATATATTGCAGATAGAATTTTGAGTCAAAATGGCTTTAAGGTTTTAAATGTTACTGGAGGATATAAAACTACATCCATGCTAGACTTTTCTCCAAAGCAAACTGAGTCAGATGACCATGATGATAACAATGGTAATCACTCTGCCCTAACTATTGATCCTGATACTCAGGTAGTAAGGACAGATGAGGCATCTAAAGGTAAATATGATAAAGAGCTAGATGCCTGCGGACTTTGCTGTCCTGGTCCACTAATGCAGGTTAAAGCTTCTATTGATGATTTAAAAGATGGGCAAATCCTTAAAGTTTCTGCCTCTGACCCTGGTTTTTATGAAGATATTAAAGCTTGGTGCAAAAGAACAAACAATGAATTAATGGATATATCAAAAACTGGTGGAAATATAATAGCCTATATAAAAAAAAATACTAAAAGTAAAATAGTTAATGAGAATATGCCTACTATGCCTATAAAAGATAACAAGACAATGGTTGTATTTAGTGGTGATCTAGATAAAGCAATTGCATCTTTTATAATAGCTAACGGCGCAGCTTCAATGGGTAAAAAAGTTACCATGTTCTTTACCTTCTGGGGACTTAATATTCTTAGAAAACATGAGGCAGTTAGTGTACAAAAAGGCTTTATGGATAAGATGTTTGGGTTAATGATGCCAAGAGGAAGCAAGAGACTTAAACTATCTAATATGAACATGATGGGCATGGGTGGAAAAATGATTCGTAAAGTTATGAAGGATAAAAATATTTCATCTCTTGAGGATTTAATACAATCAGCTATAGATAGTGGAATCGAAATTGTTGCTTGCCAAATGTCCATGGATGTTATGGGACTTCACAAAGAAGAGTTAATTGATGGAGTTAAAATAGGTGGAGTTGGTTATTATTTAGGAGAAGCTGAAGATTCTAACGTTAACTTATTTATATAAAGAAAAAAGTAAGATGGCTTAAAGCTATCTTACTTTTTTTATTTTAGTGGTGATGTCCACCATGATGATGTTCTCCGTGATGGTTGCAGGTTACATCTTTGTCCTCTAGTGTTCCTTTAAGATATTCTTCAACGACTTTTATATACTCTCCAGTGGCACCTTTTATTACTTTTAGACCATTTTGCTGTAAGCTTGCTACAGCTCCTCCTCCAATTCCTCCGACTATAACTACACTAGCTCCCTCATTTACAAGTAAATTTGCCAAACCTTGATGCTGATGAGAAAGTTCTTCTGCCGATACTTCTTCTACATTTAAAATTTTATTTTCTTCTACACTTACTATTGCAAAACTTTTGCTCATTCCAAAGTGTTGATTTACTAAGTCTCCATTATTGGGTATAGCTATTTTCATTTTTCTTACCTCCATTCATTGTTGCCATTTGCTATTTCTATTATTTAATTTAAGTTTACTATTCTTCCTTAATATTAACAATATAGTAAGGTCTATTGTAAAACTACGCAAGAAAAAACAGACTCTTACGAATCTGTTTTTTTGATAGTTTATCCTATTTTAACAATTGCTTTTTTCTAGCACTATATTCTTCTTCACTTATTTCACCTTTTGCAAATCTCTCATTTAATATATCTATTGCATTTGATGAAGTCCTATTAGCTGATAAATTTATATCTTTTCTACTTATAGCTTTATATACAAAATAAATTACTAATAAAAGAATTATAAGCATTGGTATCATCATCATAAAACCTGCACCTCCATATCCATATCCATTACCACCAAATCTTCCATAACCAAATCCATTACAGAACATATAAATCCCTCCTTATGTATTATTTCTTATTAAGTTCTTTCTTTGATTTGATTATATTATTTAAATGTGGGGGAATTATGGAGAATTAATTTTTTCTATAATCCTAATAAAATAATAAAGCTAGTATACTAATGCATCTAGATTTATTTAAAATCGCATTAATATACTAGCTTATATAACTTATCTTTCTAATGGACGAATATAAGATCCTGTTCCCCCTGAAATATTAACAACCTTAAACCCTTTCATTGATAATTCTGTACAAGTTCTTGCACTTCTTGCTCCTGATTGACAAATTATATGATACTCTTTTGCTTTATCAAGATATTTATCTGGCTCTGAAATAATTCTTCCCATAGGTATATTTTTAGCTGTTGGTACATGACCTCCGCTATACTCATAGTCTTCTCTTACATCTATTAGTTCTATCTTGCCTAATCTATCATCTAAATCATGAACACTTATTGTATTATAATCACTTTTATTAAAACCTGAAAACATATCTTTTCCTCCTATAATTTAAATCTTACTTTTTTATTATTTCATTTAGAGTTTCATAAGTATGCTCTATTATTTCTGCACACCCTATTCTATCTTTTTTTAAATCCTTACACAACTCTGATCCATATTTTTCTCTTATACTTGACATTAATTCTCTTGTATATTGTCTAGCACTATTAGTTTCTTCATTACTTTCTCTTCCTTTTAAATATCCAATTATAGCAGTTGCAGCTCCCGCTGCCCCACATATACTTCCCACTGTAAAGCCTGTTCCCATACCACTTCCTAATGCTATTGGAATATCTGTATTATTTTCTTCATTAAATCTCTTAATTATTGCTTCTCCGCAAGTATATCCTTGCTTATGGTATTCTGATGCTTTCGTCATTTGAATGCCTCCTAAAACATTAATAATTATTATCTTTTTAACTGTCCTCTATATCCACCTGTACCGCCGCTTACATTTATAACTTTATAACCCTTTGATGCCAATATTCCACAGGCTCTTGTGCTTCTTCCTCCTGATTGGCAAATTATATGATATTCCTTTTCTTTATCCAAATACTTCTCTGCACTCTCTAAAACTTTGTTCATTGGAATATTTTTTGCATTAGGAACATGGCCACTTTTATATTCATAAGGTTCTCTAATATCAATTAGATTTATTTTCCCTAACCCATCAATTTCATTAACCTTTATTGAATTATATTTCTTATTCATCAAAAATCCAAACATAATAATCCTCCTAAATTTCATTTTATTAATATAAGTAATTTAGATATTTCTAATATACTAATATAATATGAAGTTCTATTACTTTTGTCAATACTTTTTAAATCCAATTCAATAAAATATAGGCAAAAAAGCTAAATCTAAAAGGATTAACTTTTTAGACTTAGCTTTTTAATTTAAATCTCACAATAATTTGCTTTTAATACTTCAATTAACTTTACAACTCTCTCATCTCTAATAGAATAGGTTATTGTAAGCCCATTTTTATTTGACTCCAATATTCTATGTGCTTTTAACATTGAAAGATGTTGAGATAAAGCTGATTGAGTAAGGTTATCTAAACGTCCATGAAGTTCACTTACATTTAGTGGTCCTTCAATCAAGTGACATACAATCATTAATCTATTTTCATTCGCTAAAACCTTTAATAGTTCTGCTATTTCTTTTGCATATTCTTTCATTTTTTATCTTTAGTGAAAGTGTATTACAATTACCCATCTCTCACTAAATCCTCCTTTCTTACTATTCACTTTTTAATGTCTAATAAATTATTATTGTAGACTCAAAAAATCTTTCTTGAAATTCTACTAATGCTTTTATTTGCTCTTTGTTATATTTATTTAATTCTTTACAAGCTACTAATTTATCCTCAATATCATTTGCTCTTTTTATTATTGCTATAACATATCCTTCATATATTTCTAATGGCTCAAATTCACCAATAATATATACATCAATTTCTTCTCCATCTCCAGATGTAGTATTGGGAATAAATCCATAATTTAATGAATATATGAAATTATGCTCTGGGTGTTTAGACCCCAATGGCCTATCTATTTTGACTTTAACTCTTTTACCTAGATAAGATTCCATGTAACTACCTCTCTACTTTATGTTTCTGATAATATCTATGTTCTATTATTTTTTTATATCTCCACACTATATATAAGTATATTACATATTTCTAATACACTTATATAGTATTTGGTTAAATTCTTTTTGTCAACTCCAAACTTATTTTATGAAATTCACGCCTCTTTTATTTTATAAAATAAAATTATCTTAGGAAATTTATTCGCTTTATGTATATAGTATGAAACACCTTTCTTTTTTACTGTATAATAGAATAGTAATATTTTTACTTTTGGGGAGATTGTATTATGAGAGATCAGATTCTATCAACTATATTTCAATGTATTATACTAATTGGAATACCGTGGATAGCTTATATGCTATTTAATAAAGAGAAGCTTGGTTTTTTTAAATGGATTGGTTTATACAAACCCAGAAATAGTAAATGGTTAAGCAAAGCTCTTTTAATACTCATTATTTCAGTTATAATTATGGGCGGACCTATTTTTATATTTGAGAGGTTTAATATTATTCCAAAAGGAATGGTATATTCTTTAGATGCTAGTGGTAAGGGCTTTACTGCTGAAATAATAGCCATTGTTCTAATAAAAGCTATTTTTCAAAATGCACTATCTGAGGAAGTATTCTTTAGAGGTTTTATAGGGAAAAGGCTTGCAAATAAATTTGGTTATTTAACAGGAAATTTGATTCAATCAATACTTTTTGGGCTCCCACATGGTTTAGCATTCATAATTGCTTATAAAGCTTATGCTTTTGGTATTATTCTTTTTCTAGCTGCTGCAACAGTAGGTTTTCTACAATTCTACATTAATGAAAAAGAAGCAAATGGTAGCATAGTCCCTAGTCTAATTCTACACAGCATTATGAACATAGTGTCTAATATTTAACAAAGGAACATTTGAAGGAGAGTGATATTCTAATGAAGTTTATAGATATGGATAACTGGAAAAGAAAAGACCATTATAAGTTCTTTAAAGAATTTGAATACCCACATTTTAATATTGGTGGAAATGTTGATATTACAAAGTTTTATAAATATATTAAAGAAAACAAACTTCCTTTTTTTGTATCAACCTTATATGCTGTATCGAAAGCTGCAAATAACATAAAGGAATTTAGATTTAGAATTAGAGAAGATAGGGTTATTGAACATGAAGTTGTGCACCCTTCTTTTACAGTACTCGCAGATGAAGAATTATTTGGTTTTTGTACATCAAACTTTATTGATGATTTTAAGGACTTTAAATCTAACACATTGAAGGATATAAATGATGTAAAAAATAATGTTATTATCAAAAATGAGCCTGGACGTGATGATCTATTATATACTACATGCATTCCATGGATCTCCTTTACTAATATAATTCACCCTCTTCATATGAATCCAGTTGATAGTATACCAAGAATAGCCTGGGGAAAATACTTTGAAGAAGGTGGTAAAATAAAGATGCCAATCTCTGTACAGCTTCATCATGCCTTAGCTGATGGAATACATATTGGTAAGTATTTTAATATCCTTCAAGAAATATTAGATAATCCTTCTAAGTATCTGTAAAACATAACTTAAAAGACTATTAGGGATAAGTAACTATCCTAATAGTCTTTTTTCTACATCTTATATATCAACCACTTACATGTATTCATTTCATATTTAAGTTCATAAACTCTACTAGCTTCATTAATCACGCTTTGACATCTAAAAAGTATCATTGGATTTCCTGCTATTTTTTCTTTTTCCTTATAAAGTACTCTATCAACCTTTATAACAGTTGTTGATTCATCCTCATTCTTCACTTTAAATCTTATGGGCCTTGGGGTACCATCCTCTGTAAACCAAGCTATCATCTCAATTGTCTTGAAGATTACTTTCATAGGTCTCAACTCCTCATAATAAACTTGACATAATCTTATAGTCCTCTTCTCCCACTCCCCCACTCATATTTTTTATGCCTGAATGTAAAAACGAAGATCTTAGTACGGACTTTGAACCATACTTAAGACGTATTTTATCAATGGTTTTATCTAATGCTCTTATTTTGTCTATATCCTTACGATCAAATAATCCATATTGATAAAATTCATTTGTACAAAAATCAGTAACCTGTACTCCCATATGTCTTATAGGCTCACCTTTCCACTTCTCATCAAACAAATTACAAGCTACCTCTGAGATTATCTGGGTAGAGTCTGTTGGACAATATAATTTTCTTTGGTGAGAATAATTAAAAAAGTCTTTACTTCTGATACTAATTGAAATAACTCTGCAGCAATTTTCAGAATTTCTAAGTCTTGTTCCTACCATTTCTGAAAGAGAAAGTAATATAAGATGTGCTGTTTTTCTATCCTCCACATCAAAAGGAATTGTTGTAGAATTACCTATTCCTTTCATATCAATATGCGTATCACTTCTTACCTCGGAACTATCAATTCCATTTGCATAATTCCATATTAAAGTGCCATGGCTTTTTAGATAATACCTTAAGATATCTAGATCATAATTAGCTAAATCCCCAATTGTAAATATATTAAGCTTATTTAATTTAGGTAAAGTAGCTCTTCCTACCATAAATAAATCCTCTACCGGTAGCTTCCACATTTTTTCCTTTATTTCCCAGGAAAATAATGTATGTATATTGTCTGGTTTTTTGAAGTCTGAAGCGACCTTTGCCAATAGTTTATTGGCTGATATCCCTATATTTACTGTAAAGCCTAACTCTTTTTTAATCCTATCTTTAATCTCCTCCGCTAGCTTCATATAATCTGGATATATATGTTCCATATTTGAAAAATCAAGAAAGCTCTCATCCACTGAAAATCTTTGTATCTTAGGTGTATATTCTTCCAATATTGCATTTAATGCATTACTGCATTGCATATAAAGCCAGTATCTAGGCGGTACAACCACTAGATCTGGGCATTTTTGTCTTGCTGTAAATAAGGTTTCCCCTGTGTTAATCTTATATTTTTTTGCTGGAATAGACTTTGCAAGAACTATTCCATGTCTACTCTCTTCACTGCCGCCTACTACAGAAGGAATATCACGTAAATCTACTTTTTCACCCTGTTGCTTTCTATAGCTTGCTTCCCAGGATAAGTAAGCTGAATTAACATCAATATGAAATATTAGCCTATTTTGTTTATTCATAATATACATCCCTTTTTATTGATTGAAGTTGAAGCTCTTTCTTTTCTAGCTCTATTATATGCGAACATTTGTTCTGTGTAAAGTATTTTTTAGCTTTATATGAAAAAATAGCCATTAGCTTGTCTAATGACTATTTTTCTATTATTTATATACAAATATTATATTATAAAGGAATGTTTCCATAATATAAATATGCAAATATCATTATAAGTAATGAAAGAATTAAAGTATAGGTTGTTTTATAAAAAGGAGTTACAGGTTTCTTAAAAGTTACCAAAGAATTTCCCTCTGCAATATTAAAAACTAATACATTTGCAAAGTTTCGGCTGAAATGTATTATTGCTGCAACCCAAATTGAACCACTTACTAAGTATATATAAAACAGCATTATCCCTCCTAGGAACCAATCAATGCACTGATACAGACTAACTTTATTAGTTATAAAATGCCATAAAGTAAAAATTAAAGTTGATAAAAACATTGATGCTAATATCCCATAAACACTCAATACAGTATTTATATATCCTCTAAACATAACTTCTTCCTGAAGTGCCGCAATGAATATAACAAAAAATGCAAATAATCCTTTAAAATTCAAAATCCTACTTGGCTTATACTCAGCCTCAATGATCCCTCTTTTATTAAGTATATATACATAAGTTACTGCTAATAAAAAAGTAGCTAAAATACCACTTAATGAAAACACTATACTCTTTAAGTTTAATGTCCAATTTAATATACTTAAGTTTTTATTATCAATAAATTTTAATATAACTGCAACTGCTAGAATAAATAAAAGATTAAAAATTACTGCCAAGAATAAGAATTTAACATTAGTACGTTGTTTAACATCTTTAATATCAATTCCTATTACTTTTGCACTGGCATTTGCCATTAGAGATATTAGAATACATAAAAATAAAACTAAAAGAATCTTTGAGATGACACCTAATATTAACAAATCAATCACTCCATTTTTTAAAATTCAAAAGTTAAGTATAATTTAACTTTAATTAAATTATAATACTTCACCATTCATTGTCAATAACTTTTTGTTAAATTATATTAAACATTTTTCTTATTTTTCCTTTAAATGTTGTATATTTAATTTAAATATCTTATAATATTCTTATATAGAGAATTTATTCATAATTAATCAAGATAGAAAGTTTAATGGCACTTAACCTTTTTGTGCATTTATATATAGAAAGGATGAAAGATTTGATAACTACAGTTGGTGAAAAAATTAAAACTCTTCGAAAAGAACTAAATATGACTCAATCTCAATTAGCTGGAGGGGAAATGACTAAGAGTATGTTAAGTCAAATTGAAAATAACGTATCTAATCCATCCATGAAAACACTTCAATATATAGCCAAAATACTAAATAAACCTATTAGTTATTTTCTAGAGGATGAACTCGAAGATACTCTGTCACTTAAACAAAATTATGAATCACGACGTGAACTTGAATCTAAAATTAAAAATCTTAATACCCTCATTGATTCAAATCAAATTGAAGAAGCTAAGGAACAAGGAGAAAAATTAATAAATTCTGATATTGCTCCTATTAAAAATTTTAAGCTTTATGGAGAAATATTATTTAAGCTAGGAAACGCCTTAGTAGCACTTGGTGATTTTGATGGAAGCAAAAAATTCTTAAGTCTTTCTATCAAATCTTATATTGATGACTTTCTCTATATTGAAGCTGCAAAAGCATATGTTGAATTAGCAAAAATATACTACTTAGAATTTAACTATGAAGAATGTTTAAATATTTCAAATAAAGCATTTGAATTATATTATAAAAACATAACTTCTGAGCCTTTATTCGAAATTGAGCTTTATTATTATAGAATACTTATTTTATCAGCTAAAGGTAATATTAATGATGCTATTAAAGATCTAGAAACAGCTCTAGAACTATCTAATAAAACCTCTATTTATTATAAAACAGATGAATTTTATAGAATTTTAGGTTTTTTTAACTACCTAAAAGGTAATAGAGCTGAATTTACTAATTGTATTGATAAAGCTCTCCAATTTGCAAACTTTAGCAAAAATAATGATTGCTTATCTAAAATAAATATTATATTGGCTACGGATGCTTTAGATTCTGGAAACCCTGAAAAAGCTATAGAATATGCTAGAATAAGTAGAGATTTTATAGGAAATGATGTATATACTTATAACCTGATATTGGCTAAAGCCTATTATACTTTACACCAATATGAGCTTGCATATAAAAACATCATTAAAGTCAATTATTCTTCAAAGGAAATGCATAAATACGATTATTTGAATATGTGGTCTGGGAGAGTTTATGAAGGACTAATCTTTAACAAACTTGGAAAGCATAATGACGCTATAGACAGTATTAAGTTGGCCATAGCCAAAATGTCTATTTTTGATGATTCAAAATTCCTAGCTGATGCCTATAAAAGTCTAAGTGAAGTATATTCAGACATAAATGATTATCAAAATGCTTTTTCATATTTAAAGAAATATAATGAAATTCAAGATAGAATTAATAAAGATAGTTCTATACTTTTTTAAATTTAATTTCCTAAACTAGAATATAGAATGAAAATTTACAAAAACTAAGCGTATTAATATAAAGCTACATTCACTTAAAGGAGGAATTATTTTAATGCCTACTATTAATATGCTTTCTTCAGCTGATAAGGTAAAAGGTCAAGGAGTTTTGTCAGCTTATCTTGAACAAGTTGATTTAGTTAAAAATGGTCTTAATGATGATTATAAAATCAAAATAAATAATCTTAACTTTTGCGATATAATGCACTACCATACCATTGACTTCAAATTTTTCTTAAGTATTCCTTTATCAAAATTTCTTGGAACAAGCGTTGCTTATGTTCACTTTGTACCAGAAACAATAGAGGAAAGTTTAAAGCTTCCTAGCTTTATAAAAAAGGTATTTTATAAATATATGATTTATTTTTATAAAAGTGTTGATCATTTAGTTGTGGTTAATCCCTATTTCATTGATGTTCTTAAAAAATACAAGATAGATGAAAATAAGGTAACTTATATACCTAACTTTGTATCCGAGGATAATTTCTATAGATATGATGAAGGAGAAATAGATTTACTTAAAGAAAAGTATGGAATTCCACTAGAAAAGTTTGTTGTTCTAGGAGTTGGTCAAGTTCAAACTAGGAAAGGTGTTATGGACTTTATTAAGGTTGCTGAAAACCTTCCTGATATTCAATTTATATGGGCAGGCGGCTTTTCTTTTGGTTCTATAACTGATGGATATAAAGAACTTAAAAAGGTTATAGAAAACCCTCCTCCAAACGTCAAGTTCTTGGGAATTATTAATAGAGAAGAAATGAATAATATTTATAATATTTGCGATTTAATGTTTTTACCTTCTTATAATGAACTATTTCCTATGTCAATCCTTGAAGCTATGGCATTAAAGATTCCTGTCCTTTTAAGAGATTTAGATATATATAGTAATATATTATTTAACTATTATTTAAAAGGAAATGACGTATCAGACTTTACTGAAATAATAAAAGCCTTACAAGCTAAAAATGGAGAATATAAAAATTGGTGCAATAGCTCTTGGAAATGTCATGAATTTTATTCTAAGGATTATGTCTTAAAAATGTGGAAAAAGTTCTATGATGAAATATATTCCAATCGTAATACACCTTTTAGGAGAAATACGAATGAAAAATAAAGTGCTTAACATAATTATAGTAATTGTATGCGCAGTAATATTTTTATCATTTTTTCTTTTTACTAAAGGGTTAAACACCTTAATAGAGGAACTAAAAAGCTTAAATACCTCTTGGATACTTTTATCTGTTTTAATGATACTTTTATTTTGGTTTCTTGAAATGTTAGCATTTTATGTTATTGCCAAAGCGTTTACTAAAACTAAAAACTTATTAATTAAATCTTTTAATATTGAAATGGTTGGTTTGTTTTTTGCTGCTGTTACCCCTTTTTCTGCCGGAAGTCATCCTGCTCAGCTATATGCAATGACAGAATGTGAAATTCCTGCTGGAACAGCTGGTTCCATTTTAATGATAAAATTTATAATACACCAAGCTATAAATATAGTTATTTTGCTCTTAGCTTTTGTATTTAAATTTAATTACTTTAATACAAAGGTTAAATACTTCTTATACCTATGCATTTCGGGTATTATTGTGCACATATTAATTATGATCCTTGCAATATTATTTTCAGTTAATAAAAACCTAACTAAAAAAATATTCTTATTTGTTTTTAATATTCTAAAGAGATTCAAGTTTATGAGAAACAGCGGTTATACCTTTGAAAAACTTGAAGTTGAATTAGAGAAATTTCATGAGAATGCTGCTCTAATGACTAAGAATGTAAAAATGTGCATTTATGCTTCTATATACACATTTTTTCAATGGTTAGCCTTTTTTACTATTCCATACTGTATTTATAGAAGCTTCGGATTTAATTCCGCAGATATATTCACAATGATTGCTGCCCAAATCTTTTTAATAAATTTCATGGCAATTATTCCTCTTCCTGGTGCTGAGGGTGGTGCTGAAGGTGGATTTTATTTGATTTACAGCTTATTTTTTAAATCAGGTACAATTATTACCGCAATATTTTTATGGAGAATACTAACTTATTACCTAACTGTAGCTGTGAGTGGTATTTTCACATTAATAATTCCACATATAAAACTAAAAAAAGAAAAACTAGTATAGTTATGTTTTACCATACTGGTTTTTCTTTTCTCTTATTAGCTTCTGGAGTTAGTTAACTTTATTAAATCAGCACTTACTTCTTCATTTGCATGTGTAATACGATAATATTTATCTAGCATTTCATATCCAAAAATATTACTTGAGTATCTATTAGCCTTGGCAATGGCTTTTTTCCTCATATGAGCTCTTAGATATCCATCTCTAAGTATTTTACTAATATAATATTCAAAATGAGCTTTATTTTTATATGAAAATCCATTTTCCCCTTGTTCTATTACCCCATCTATACACGGATCATATTTGCAAACCACAGGACATCCACTGCTTAAAGCTTCTATATAAGTTAATCCTTGTGTTTCACTAGTGGACGCTGTGACAAATATTTCGGCTATTCTATAATATATATGAATTTCTTTTGAATCTATCATTCCTGTAAAAATAACATTATCTTTTATATTCATTTCTTTAACTTTATCTTTTAGATTATTTAAGTATGGCCCGCCCCCTACTATTAGGAGTTTTATATTTTTAAATTCCTTTATTAAGTTAGGAAAAAGCTCCAAAATTTCACTTATATTTTTCTCCTCTCCAATTCTCCCGATATAAGCTATAACCCTATCATTCATGCTAATTCCTAATTTCAATTTAATATTATACATTTCTTCATAAGATATTTTCTGATTAAATCTACTTAAGTCTATTCCCGTTGGAACTACATAAATAGGCTTATTTACTCCGTAACTCAATAGGGCTTTTTTTGTCTTTTCAGTTGGAGCGATAACACTATCTAAACTATTTAATAGCAGTTTAGTTATTTTTGCTGAGGTCTTTTTCCTAATTATCTTTCCCCCTAATAAATAATCCAAATAATTTTCATACATGGTGTGATATGTATGCATATGAGGAATATCTAGCTTATTTGAAATGTATTTAGCCACGAACATCATAGAAAATTCTGTTTGAGAATGAATAACATCTGGTTTCCATTTTATAATTTCATTTATTAATTTATTATGTAAAGGAAACTTAATTCTAGCATCAGGATACACCCCTATTCCAATGGATTTCAAGAAATATATATCCCCATCAACTCTTTCGTCTCCAGTACTAGACAAGGTTAAAATCTTAACTGAATGGCCTCTATATTTTAATTCCTTATATAAATTATTAACTGAAGTAGAAACTCCGTTTATTACAGGAAAATAGGTATCTGTTGTTATTAAAATTCTCATTAATTTTGCCTCCTAGCAAATATTATTAACCCTTATATAGTTATTGTTTCCATTTATAGAGAAAGAAAACCTATAAAAAAATAAAATACCTAAATTATTATATTTAGGTATTTTATAAATATTTAATATTCAACTTTTTTAATTTCTAATATTCTCATCCTATAGGCATTCATTGCAGTTTTGCCAAGCTTATCTAAAAGTTTTGAATTTGCATACGCACCTACAAATGCTCCTATAAAGGGTACTAATTGTAGAAGTTTTGCCAAATCTATATAATCTCTATATTCTTGTTGAAATTCACGCCAGTCAAATTTATTAATATTTTGGGGTAAGGTTGCTACATTTTTTTCCCACTGATCCATCACTTCAAAAATTTCATTAGTCTTTGCTTGACTTGAAAAAGCTAATTGAAATACATAAAGAATATATAATCTTTCTCTATAATCTTTTACATCGAAGCCATAAATAGCAGCTATCTCATACAAAAATTTAATTTTTATACTAAGTAATAATGGAAAATCTGCAAGCCCTAATAAAAAACCGCCTGCACCTGTACCCGCTCCTTCTATAATAGCAGTATTTTTGTAAAAATTAATTTTTTCTTTGGCAAGCTCATCTCTAAGCTCTAATGATTTTCCTTCAATCGGCTTCTTAGCTATATATTCTGAACCAAGCAAAACTCCTTTGGTCATATTTTTTATTGCAGCAGTCATTATCTCATGATATTTTTCAGGTAGAATTCCATTAAACTTATTTTGAACTCCTTTTGAAGCTCTATTAAAAATAGAAGGTTTCATTCTCATTTCACGTTTCCATCTATTTAATTCAGAAATTACTACTCTATTATGATCATACATGTTAATTCTCCTTGATAATATTAGTTATTTATCATATATTATATCATTTTTATTAATTTCTTATTAAATTTTAGATAAACATTAGAATATTCATAAAATTTAGCAAATACTATAGTAAATTACTGAAAATGAGATTTATCATCAATATTGTTTTGTTTTTAGACTTTGATATAATTAGCCAATATGATACCATATTAATTGTTATGTAAAAACGACAAAATTTAAATTTCTACTGGAGGTGGGACAGCCTTCCTTTATTAAAGTCACATGGGAAGATGGAATTGATAACAGCTAGATATATCTTATTGGGTTTTTTATAGGAAACTTAATTTATTCTTGTTTGAAAATATCGGTTTCTGGACATTTTTAGGCATGAATAAATTATTAGTTGAACTTAAAACCCTATAATATTAAAAAGATTAATTAGGAAAAGACTTTGTAAATATTTTTAAAATTTCATCAAGGTAGGTGCATATAATTATGGATAAAATCAAAAATGTTTCAATACGTACTCGTATTATGGGATTAGTATTTTTAGCTATGCTATTATCAAATATAGGTATAATGACTAGCTTATCATATAATACATACGGTAACTTTTTTCAAATAGTTACTCCTTCAGTTATTAGTAAATCAGTAATCTTTATTATTATCTTTCAGGCAATAGCATTTTTTCTATCTGAAGGCCTTCTAATAAAGCCTTTAAAGAAAAGTGTTTTGCTAGCTGATTCAATCTCAAATAATGATCTTACTGCAAGTATTGATACTTTACAACATGGAGAAATTGGACAACTTATTGAATCACTTTTAACAGCTCAAGAAAACTTAAAAACTCTAATATCCACAATACAAAATTCTTCCGGAAAGGTTACTCTATCCGCTGAAGATTTAAATCAAATAATTACACAAGCTAATGAAAAAGTTAAAGAAATAGATGAAGGTGTTAATAAGCTTATATCTCATTCTTATGAGAATGCTGAAAGCATTAAACAAACTTCCATTGCTCTATCTGGAATAACAGATAACTCCCAAAAAACTGCAGAACTTGCTTCAAAAATTGAAGAGTATGCAAAAGGTGTACACTCTGCTGCTGAGGAAGGTAAATCTTCAGTTGATTCCATTGTAGTTGCTATAAAAGATCTTGTTACTAACACAAAAGAAGTAAATACTGAAGTACTTGGACTTGAAGCACAAAGTAATAAAATATCTGAAATAATTAGTATTATTTCTCAAATTTCAGAACAAACAAACCTCTTAGCCTTAAATGCTGCTATTGAAGCTGCTAGAGCTGGTGAAGCAGGTAAAGGTTTCTCTGTAGTTGCTGAAGAAATAAGAAAACTTGCTGAGGATACAAATACTTCTTTACAAGATATCGGAAATCTTATTAAAGATATGAATATAAAGACCAAAAATGTAGTATCAGCAGTTAATACAGCTGGAGAAAAGGTTGCAGTTGGTGTATCTAAATCAGATGAAGTAAAATTAAGTATAGATAAAATTATTGATAGTATTCAAAGTACTTTCTCTATGTTATCAGATATAACTGATGGAGTAACTACCCAAGCTGCTTCTCTTGAAGAAATGACTGCAACAATTGAAGATATAAGTATTACTATAGATAGTGGACTTACTGTTTCAAATGATATTCAGGAAAAGCTTAATACACAAGAAATTTTATTTACTAAGATTGATAAAACCTCAGGTGAACTTGTAACACTGTCTGAGGATATGAATAAGCTTACAAAGATATTTAAAGTATAATATAAAAAATGGCTTACTTATTTAAGTAAGCCATTTTTCTTAGTTTAAAAATCCTATTATTTCATCTACAAGGCCGGTAAGAGAATGTCCTTTATCCTTCAATATATTGATATTGGATTTAGGTAGTAATTCACTCAACCTCTTTGCAGTTTTTAGGGAATGTAGCATTATATCATTTTCCCCTACAAATAGTGCTACTGGCATATCTAATCTCTTCAATTCCTCATCTAAAAATATAGGTATTACCTCTCTTCTATAGATAAAATTCTTAGTGATTAATCTTTGATATTTTAAGATAGCCTCGGGCATTTCTTTATTTCCATTAATTTTATAAGCTAGCTTTTTAACACCTTTTTCTCCTAAACATGAATAATACAAAGCTTTAAAGATAAAGGATTTTTTCTGTGGTCCTATTCCTGATGGAGAAATAAGCACAAGTTTATCTACTTTCTCAGGGTGATTCACGGCAAATTTTAATGCCATCCAAGCACCTAAAGAAATACCTACAAAACTTGATTTTTCTATTGATAATTCATTTAAAACATCATTAACCCAAGAAACATAATCCATTCCATTTAAAGAAGCTTGATATTCATTGCTTTTACCTGGCTCTCCTGGTATGTCTATAGCATACACTCTATAATTAAGAGAATACTCTTTTATATCTTTTAGCCACATAAAAGAATTCATTCCACTCCCATGAAATAATATAATAGGAGGAGCTTCCTTTTTCCCACTTGCTATAATAAATGTATTTCCTAAACATGAATTTAGATTAATTATCTCATGTGGAAAATCAATCTTTTCAATAAAAGAATCGTAGTATTTTAATATATCATTTTTTCCTTGTACCGATTTAAAAACGGTTTTTGCATTCAATTATCTCTCCCCCATTTTATCTTAGTTTTAATAACCACTCCTCAGTCTCATTTATATCCTTAAAGGTTCTAAAATCATTTCCCTTATTTGACTCTAATATCATTTCTCTAAACCTGTCATTTAGTCTATCTTCATTTTCTATAATAACTCCAACCTTAATCTTATAATTCATAAACTTTTGTAACACCATTCCTGCTAGTCTTGTTTTTAAATTAAAGAAATCATCAGAAAGTGCTTTATCATAAAACACTAAATAATTTGTGTCATTTTCCCAACACTTAGATATATAATCTGTTGCTTCTTCTTCTCTCTTTAATTGTTCTTCATTAGAATCGAAAACAATATATACTAAATCTTCTTTTTTTATTACTTCATAATTCATTTTATTTTCCTCCATCTACAAGCATTGTAATAAAGCTAAGCATATCTTCAGTGAATTTTACCTCTCCCCAAAGTAGTACCTTTAACTTATTTTCCTTTTCATAATACTTTACGTTAATCGTTGAATTTCCCATGCTAGGATCCTTACTATTTAGTAGAGCTATTAATGTATTAGATATTCTCATATATTGATCCGAATTAATTTCATTGATATCTACTACAGTAGATACATTAATCCTTCCACTTGATTTTCTTATATTTTCTCCGTTAGTTGAAAACTCAATAGCTTGTTCTTTGTGTTCATTTTCCTTACTAACATTTAAGTTATTACTCTCCATAAATAAACTTAAATCGTGCCCTGTAATCCTCCACTGCTTTCCTACTTTATTTGCCCTAAGCTTACCTTCTGTTATAAACTTTCTTATAGTTTTATGATGCATATCTAAAATCTCTGCGATTTGATCAATCGAATAAAATTTATCTTCCATTATAATCTTTCCTTTCTTTACTATCCTATAGTGAAATTATATTGAGTTTTATTGCTATTGTCAATACTTTATTGTATTTTGTTGTACTTTGTTTCACTTTATTGTTATTTGTTTAAACAAAAAAGTAGCTACAATTTCATTTGCAGCTACTCATATTCATAAAGTAAATCAATTAATCTAATCTTTAAGCCTCTTAATTATTCTATCAGATGCTTTACTATACTTTTCTATCCTTTTATAATCTTCTTCTGTAGGATTTTTAATCCTGGATAAATTCATATTGTCATTTAGATCCGCTAGTTTTATATGACAAGCTAATTTATTATGAATAACCCTTTCTGTAAACTCATCGTAGCTCTCATTAGATTTTCTTGTTAAGGCATCTAAAGCATCTAGAATTTCTTCTGAAAAGCCTTCTTTTCTTAAATATTCTAAGGTAATCTCTGAGTCTTCTATTACATCATGTAATACCCCGCATATTCTCTCATGCTCTGTTTTCCCTGAAAGCATAACTCTAAGTGGATGAAGAATATATACTTCTCCAGCTTTGTCAACTTGCCCCATATGAGCTTTTGTTGCTATAATAATTGCTTTTTCAAGCATTTTACACCTCCAAAATAAATTACTTAAAAATTTGCCTTATCGCATCATTAGTAGTTGATAAAAATATGCCTATACTTAGTAGAACAATAATAAGACTAATAATCCAAGCAAGTATACTTACCTTAACTTTCTTATACTCTTCAATTTTAATACCTTTGATTTCATTTAAATACTTAATTGCTTCCATAAAAACTCTTCTATTATCTTCACCATATGCTCTTGCAGATATAGTATATTCATCATTAAACTCAAAAGTAATGGTATCGCACTTTTCCCATAAATCTACTAGATGTTCTAGATTCTTTATTTCATTACAATATTCCTCTAACACCTCATATAACTTACTCATTTTATATGCAAATATTCTCTTATTCGTAATGAATAGAGCAATATATACTCTAGGTATTCCCCAATCTGATGCAGCATATATTCTAAAAATCTCTTTTTCATAATTACTTTGAAGCATAATCATTTTATATTCTATTTTTTCATCCTCAAGAAGACTTTCCTTAACTTTCCCCTCTAGTCTCATAAAAGCTACTTTTCTTAATATCTTATCATTTTTTACATTATATAAATCTTCTCCTACACTATTAGTTGCTTCTAGTGCACTTTCTTCAATTGCATTTATCTCTTCCTCTGAATATTCCACGGTGTTTAATAACTTTAATAATTCTCTATCATCCATTATAATCACCTACTATTCTTTTAATTTTCTTCTTAGCTCTAGAAATTCTTGTGTATATATATTCCTCTGAATATCCAAGTTCTTCTCCTATTTCTTTAATTGGAACTCCCTCTAAATATCTTTTAAGAAATATAGTCTTGTCCTTTTCTTCTAAATTCTCAAGAAGTTCATTTATTAGTTCTTTATTCTCAATTTTCTCTAAGCCATCATCATATATTGAAGTAATCTCATCCATATATTCTAAAACATTATTTTCTCTTAAACTTTTTCTTTTAATATTTAATGCTTTGTATTTAGTTATAGATATTAACCATGCTTTAAAGTTTCCTCTGTTATAATCAAAGCAATCAATATTAGACCATATAGTCATAAACACATCATTATAGCACTCTTCAATGCTTTCTTTTTCATAAGGTTCGTTTAATATTTTACTGGCCACGTAATAAACTAATTTTCCATAATGAGTCATAAGTTTTTGGAAGCTGTCCATGTTCATAGCTTTAATGCCTTGTATAATTTCACTTTCATTAAACTCTCCCATGTCTTTCCCCTCCTTCTATCTATTATTAACTTATAACTATAAGTTTCTGTCAAATATTTATAAAATTTGCCTATTTAATTTTATAATTCCATGTATTTAAATTAATGTTATAATTAAGTAACGTAATGATCATTTATGTAATATGAAGATAAATAAGACTTTGTGGAGGTAATAATGAGTAAAATATTAGTAGTGTTTTATTCTTTTTCTAATACAACAAAAAGATTAGCAGAAGAAATAGCAGAGCAAACTAAAGGAGATATTAGAGAGTTAATTCCTGAAAAATCCTATGCCTTTAATTATAATACAGCAACAAAGGAAGTAAGAAATGAAATTGAGAGAGGATATTGCCCTAAGTTACTATCTGGAGTTGAATCAGTTGAGTCCTATGACTACATTTTTTTAGGAACACCTAATTGGTTTAAATCATTTGCTCCACCCATATTAAGTTTTTTAAGAAACGTAGATTTGCAAGGAAAAACAATTATTCCTTTCTGTACTCACGGCGGTGGTGGATTAGGACAAATTCAAATTAATATTGAGAAGGAATGTCCCAAATCAACTATCCTTTCTGGTTTTGAAACCATGAGTAATTTTGATAGAGAGCAAATTAAAAATTGGCTTAAAAAAATTAGCCTATAATATAAATCCACTAGTTAAACTAGTGGATTTTATTGTTAATCGATATTTCATTTATGGATTCGTCTTTATACTATCTATGTTCCAGGTTCTGTCTTTATCTCTTTTCATATTAAAGAATATTACTTCATTAATACCAGTTATTTTATCGTAACTATAAACATCAATTTCGTATCCAAATTTTTTAGAATATTTTAGTGTAGGAACTATTTTAACTTTGTCTGCTACTTCTTCCCCACTTCTAGCTTTTATATAATCATACACAACACCTTTAGATATTCGCATCTCTGAGTACATAAATATTCCGCAAGCTAAAAGAACTATAATTACACCTAGTATTATATACTTTCTCTTTTTCACAAATATCCTCACCTAAACCTCTATAAGCTCATACTCTTGGCTGCCTAAGCCTATACTTTCTGCGTAATCAAGAGTATATCTCCCTCTTCTAAATACAGTTCTATTATTGTCCTTATCAATCATATCCAAACATGCCTTATCAATAGCTACTGGATCTAGGGATGCAAAAACTCCCACATCATCAACTATTGGTTTCATATTATGTCCTTCACAGTCACAATTTTTAGTAATGTTAAAGGCAAAGGTTATATAAATATTCTTTTTATCCTTTGCTGCTGCATAAGCATATTCAGATAGTCTTTCATTAAAAGATTTAGAAATAGATGCAAACCAGCTATTGGTTATAGCACCATGTGGACATATTGCCATGCATGACGCACAACCAACACATTTGTCTTTATCTATCTTTGCTTTCTTATTTAGAGTTATTGCATTCTCCGGACATCTTTTTGCACAAGCGCTACAAGCCTTACATTTTAATGCACTAATTTTAGGTATAGAGTTTGCATGCTGTGCAAGCTTACCTCCTCTTGCCGCGCAACCCATACCAAGTTGTTTTATAGCTCCTCCAAAGCCTGCTAACGCATGTCCTTTAAAGTGACTTATAACGATTAATTGCTTTTTATCTGCTATTTCTTTACCTATCTTGCACTTATTGAAATTCTTTTTATTTATCTCGACTTCTTCGTAAGCTTCACCATGTTCTCCATCTGCAATTATTACAGGAAGCTCGGTAAAACCATGCTCCTTTGCAAGCTTTATATGTCTCTCTCTTGTTGTTCTTTCTCCCTTATACAAAACATTGGTTTCTATATATGCACTTTCTATTTTTCTATCTTTTAAATAATTTATTATTCCTCCAAAATTTTTAGACTCAATAAAAGTCTTATTTCCACTTTCACCAAAATGAACTTTAAGCGGTATAAAGTTTTCAAGCTTTATATTTTCCTCTTTTACTAATTTCTCTAAAAGTTCACCTGCTGCTGCACTAATTTCTTCAGTTTTAGAATAAGAATCAATCCCTTTAAAATATACCTTGTTCACCATATATCCTCCACTACACGTTAGTTAAAATCTTAAATATATTATACTCCTAAGTTACCAATAATTGCAGTGAAAAGTTTTATTTTCCATTATAATAAACTCCTTATTGCTGCTCCATAAATGAATTAGCCATTTTTACCGCATCTTCTAGCTTGATTTCTTCAGCTTTATAGGTATTAAGATAATAGTTAACTCCTCTATACTGCCAAGTTAAAAAATGCTTTTTAGTTATATTTTCTGGCCTTATGTGAATATCTGCTTTGAATATTCCCTCTTCATTAGTTAATGTATAATCTGGCTCTACCTCTTGAATCCAATAAGCATCACATTTATTTAGTTCAACTTTATTAGATGTTTCAGCATCATCACTTCTTACCTTAATTTCTGAAGATGTCATAGTTAAATATATTATATTTCCATTCTTATCTTTATACATTCCAAACACACTTCTAAATGGTAAGTAGTCTTTTAAATCCTTAAATGTATTCTCATCATTTATAGCTTTCTGTAATTTTCCTTGAAGCTTTTCACTAACTTCATCACTTACTTTCTTGTTAATTCCAACTGATTCTGCTCTTCCATAATACTCATATCCATCTTTAAGTGAACTTGGAAATACAACCTTAAAGCCTAATTTATTAGAAAGTTCCTCATCATTTAATTTTGTACTTTGAGTAAATGTTGGCATAAGCACTTCTTCTGACGTTGTTTTTTGAGCAAGCTTATATCCATCCTTATACTTATCTAATACAAAAATTGATTTTATATTATTTGCTGTTTCATAAGCAAATGTTCTAATCTCACCTGAAGTAATAAATAAGATGAACATAAGGATACAGATTCCTGATAAGGAAGCAGCTATGCTTCTCCTAAATATACCCCTTGGAATTATAAATTTACTTTCTTCTTTATTATTTTCTAGCCTCTTTACTATATTTGAAAACATTTCTTTAGATAACTTAACTTTTTCAGTTTTTGCTTCTAATATCAATTTAATATCATCTTCAAGCTTTGATTCATCAATCATTAACCTTACACTCCTTTATTCCATTGATTTCTTTATAAAAAGCTTCTATTTCACTTTCAACAAGTACCTTTTTAAGTGCTTTCTTTGCATTATATAAACGAGATTTAACTGTTCCTTGAAAGCATCCAAGTATCTTTGAGATTTCTTTAATTGACATGTCATTAAAATAATATAAAATTATTACTGTTTTTAAAGAAGGTGAAAGCTTTTCTATAGCTTGATCAAGCATTAACTTTGTTTCTCTATAATCCATCTCTGAACTTAAACTCTCATAATCAATGTCTTCTAAAGGTATTGTCTTTTTATGCTTTGCGGATATTTTCCAAGCATATCTAACTAGAGTCTTATAAAACCAAACATCAAATGCAAGGGGTTCTTTAAGCTTCTTAATTTCCTTAAAACACTGAAAAAAAGTCTCCTGGACAATATCTTCAGCAATATCCTTATCACCAGATATAAGATAAGCTGAACCAAAAGCCTTTTTACTATAAATTTTATATAATTGTTCAAAGCTATCTACGTCACCAAATTGGAATTTTTTTATTAGATCTATTTTATCCAAGCCTTTCTCCTCCTTGCTCCTAGGAACTACATAATAAATGAGCAGCTATCTCTACAAAAGGTTCATTAATTTATATAATTATTTCTAGTTAAATTAATTATAAAACAAATATTTCCGCTTACCTCTATTAGAATTAAAAATTTAATAGAGATAATACTATTACTGTGGTATTATTAACTAGCACTAACAGGAAAAATTTAAGTTAATAACGAAAGGTAGAACATATGAATTTTAAAGAATTAGGTATTAGTGAAGATATAATGAGGGTATTAAAAAACCAAGGGATTAAAGAGCCAACTCCAATACAAGCTCAAAGCATTAACCTTATAAAGGATGGAAAAGATGTTATAGCTGAAGCACAAACTGGAACTGGTAAAACTCTTGCATTTTTACTTCCTCTTTTTGAAAATATAAACCCAGACTCAAATGTAGTTCAGGCTCTAATTTTAACACCTACTAGAGAACTAGCTCTTCAAATAACTGAAGAAGCTAAGAAGCTAAAAAAGGGCAAGAACATAAACATATTAGCTGCTTATGGTGGAAAAGATATAGGGTCTCAACTAAAGAAGCTTAGAGGAAACATTCATCTAGTTATTGCAACTCCTGGAAGACTTCTTGATCATATTGAAAGAAAAACCATAAACCTAAGTAAATTAAAAACTTTTGTATTAGATGAAGCTGATCAAATGCTTTTAATGGGTTTTAAAAATGAAGTTGAAACTATCATAAAAGAAACCAATAAAAACCGTCAGACACTATGCTTTTCTGCAACATTAAATTCTGATGTAAAAAAATTAGCCTATAGATATATGAAGGATCCTTTCTCAATATCTATAAAAAAAGAAGAAGTTACTCTAGATACAATAAAGCAAGAGGTAGTTGAAACAACAGATAGATGGAAGCAAGATTCTTTATGTAAAGTTCTAGATGAAGATAATCCTTTTATGGCCATAATATTCTGCAGAACCAAAAGAAGAGCTGATGATCTTGAGGCTGCACTTCATAAACGCGGATATGACTGTAAAAAACTTCATAGTGATGTACTGCAAGCAAAGCGTGAAAAAATTATGAAAGCTTTTAGAAATGGTGATTTCCAATACTTAATTGCCACAGATGTTGCTTCTAGAGGGTTAGATATAAATGGAGTTGGTCATATATATAATTATGATATTCCAGAAACTGTTGAAAGCTATATTCACCGTATTGGTAGAACAGGAAGAGCTGGAGAAGAAGGCTATACTTGCCTATTTATTGATCCTAAAGATAAGAAAATGCTAGATGAAATAGAAAGAACAATAAAGCTTAAAATTTCAAGAAGAGTATTAGATGGAGGAAGTAATGGCTAGAAATCAAAGTGTTAAAGGAAACTTCAATTATAATAATATTGAGAAAAAAGATAAAAACTTTATGTATAAAAACCTATCCAGAAGCAATTGCTATAATTGTGATTTTGAAGGTTCAAATTTTGATTATGTAAGTTTTAGAGGGGCACATTTTAAATCAACTAATTTTTTTAGTTGTAGTTTTAAATGGGCTGAGTTTATAGGAACTAATTTGAAAGACAGCGACTTTAAGGATGCAGTTTTTGAAAACACCATCTTTGACTCTGTAAAATTAGAAGGTGTTAATTTCAAGGATGCAAAGTTTATCAATACTATATTCTTATCAACTGATTTAACTAATGTTAAAAATTTAAATACCCAAAATCCACAAATAAGAATTTTTAGTGAAATGCCTAATATAGAAATAAGTGAAAGTTTGCAAACTGCTGCATTTAATGCTTTAAAAAATGAACATATAAAAGCTTCAAGGGTTCTAGATACAAAAGATGGTAGTCTTAATAACTTAAATATAATGATTCTTTTGGAAAACTTTGAAGAAGAAACATTAATAAAGGGCTTAAATTACATTAGCACTAATTTAGATAGAGATTTTTACACTTTAAGTTATATAATAAAGTTTTTGAAAAATGCTGAGATAAATTAATATAAAAAAGGTCTGATTTTTATTTGAATCGGACCTTTTTTCTCATTGTAGCAAAACCTTTAGGTATTTTTACGGATGAATTATAATTGTCTGCTATTAATGATTATTTAATAGTCTCCTTTCCACGAATCCAAACTTGTTTAATATCCTTCACTACATTAATATCTACAGTTGGATCACCTTTTATAAGAATAAGGTCTGCCCTATAGCCTGGCTTAATAATTCCTCTGTCATCCATGCCAAAATATTTTGCTGTTATACTTGTTGCACTTTGTATTGCCTGTATAGGTGTAAAACCAGCCTCAACCATTAGTTTAAGTTCATCAAGAAGTGAAATACCATAGGGTGCAGAATATGGAGTTGTTGGATCACCTGTATTCGAATCACTTCCTGCCATAATTGTCACACCAGCTTTATAAAGTTTTGCAACTGATTCCTTAACGTAATCATAATTCAATGGCGCGTAGGGATTAAATTTTTTAATAGATTCAACAATCCCTTTCATTGTTACCATTGTCGGAACTGATACAGTACCGTTCTTGCTCATCAATTCAATAATCTCTTCTGTTAAAGGTTCAACAAATGGAATATGTGTCACTACATCTACGCCAGCTTTTATTGCAGTTTTAAATGAGTTAGTTGAAACAGCATGTGCAATGACTTTTTTGCCATTAATATGAGCCTGAACAACAATCGCAGCAACAATTTCTAGTGGAAATGTCGTAGTCTTAACACTTACACTTTGTTCCTCTAAAATAACTTTAATGTAATCTGCACCATTTGCTATCTGTTCATTTACAAAACGTTCCGCATCAGTCGCACTTATTACATAAGCGGATTCAGAATACCCCATTTTAATTGGCATATTACTTCCTGAAGCGAAAGCTGGACAGTAACTGCTTCGTATATCAGGTAAGCCAGATAAATTTTTTAGACTATCGACTACTTCCGGTGAACGTGTTCCCATATCCATCATAGTTGTAACACCATACATTGAAGCTTCCTTTAGGTTTTTACTTTCATATAGATGAATGTGTGCATCTATAAATCCTGGAAGTAAGGTGCATCCACTTCCATCAATCTCAATGTCTCCTTCTGCTTTATCAGTAATATATCCATTTTCAATTACTACTTTATCTGCCTCTATGCATTCAATACCATTAAATATTTTCACATTTTTTATTATGGTAGTAGACATTTTAGTACCTCCTATGAAATTACAATATTCTCAAGGCTGAAAAACTACCAGATTTAATCACATTCATAATACTGGATAATCACCTGCAGTATAACTTTCAGTATTCTTCATTAGTGTATTATGCTTCAGTACAATACACTTTAGATAGCCGTCTTGCCTTATATTTCTGATTATAATATACTGTAATTGCATAAACAATGTACTAAAATTTGAATTTTCTTTTATAAGAACATAGGAAATTGTGCTATAGCACAATTAAAATATTAGGAGGTTTCCATGAAAAAAAACTTCGATATAGATAATCTAAATGAAGTAGATATAAAACTTGCACTTTATATGCAGGATCTCTTTGATGGCTTTTGTTCTAATAAAGGCCTTCAATATCTGATAGATAAAGCAAGAGAAAGATTTAACAGACCATTGATTCTAATGGATGCAAGCGGCAAGCTCTTGGCTTCTTCATATGATGCCGAAAATGTTTTTCAATTTATTACAGATGAAAATAAGAATATTTTCCTTTCAGAAGATACCTTATCACTAATATATTCAAATAAAATAAATGATACTTTAATAAAAGAGACTACTTCAAATAGAACTCTAATAAATTCCATAAAAATTGATATCATTGAAATTGGAGAACTTGTTGTTTACGAAAATGGCATCCCCTTTCAAGATATTGATTTCATGCTAATAGACAAGGTTAGTGCACTTATATCTGCTCAATTGCAAAAGAATATTCTTTTAAATTTAGATAACAACAATCTCCCAAATTATTTATTAGCTGACCTTATAAAAGGAAAACAGATTGACGAGTCTATTATAGAAAACAAACAACACTATTTAAAATGGGCTAGGGCAGATAATCTTTATATTATGGTTATTGGAAGTAACAGGCAAGAAACTTTTGACAGTAAGATTTCTACTATTTTTAGAACTTTAAAATCTTACATTCCTATTACTCAATGTATTATTTATAATCCTGGAATTGTAGCTTTTATTGATCAATTCCTATTTGATAAACTTTTTAACACCAACAATAGTGACTTTACTCACTTCTTGAGTAAAAATAATTTATATGCTGGAATAAGCCAAAAGTATACTCTTTTGAACGATTCAAAAAAACACTATTTGAATGCTGTTACCGCTATGGAGATAGGTCTAAAAAGAAATATGAATTGTTCCTTTTTTGAGGATTGTACTCTGTATATCATCTATGAATTGATCTCAAATAGATATAATCAGATGGATTTTTGCCATCCGGCTGTCTCAATGCTTATGGTTTATGATAAAGAGAATGGAACAAACTTTCTAGAAACATTGAAACAGTATATCTTTTATTCTTCTTCTCCAGGAGAAGCTGCAAAAATATTAAACATTCATCGAAATACTTTATTCTACCGTATCAACAAAATAAAAGATATGACTGGTATAAGCTTAGAACATGGTGATGAAATATGCAAAATCTTTTTATCTATAAGACTATTAGAGATAAAAGCTGAAACACCCTGATTTTGAAATTAAAATTAGAAGCAAAGAAAAAAGTGCTCATCTTCACAAGATTAGCACTTTTCTAAGATTCATAGTTTATAACATAAATATAATCCAATAGCCCTAGCGAAAAATAAATGTTCTAAGAATGTATATTTAATGTTGTCTCTTTTATTGATAATAATAAACAAACTCCCGAGAAGATTTTCTAAACTCCGTTGGAGTCATTCCTCTCTTTGCAGTAAATTGTTTTATAAAATAGGTATCATACTCAAAGCCAGTAGCCCGTGCAATTTCATTTAAGCTCATATCTGTATGAGTTAAAAGACTCTCTGAGAGTTTTAGCCTATATGTAAGTAAATATCCCATAGCAGTATAGCTAGTTAACTCTTTAAACATTTTATTTAGAGACACTCTATTTAAATGAGCACATCTTGTTAAATCCTCTAAACTTATTTTATCACTATAGTTTGTATGTATATATTCTAAAACCAAATGGACAGGTGATCGCTCACCACTTTTGTTTAGTTCCTCAAGCAACCCTAATATTTGTATTAGGTACTTCTTTATTCTGCACACCCAAAGAGAATCACTCTGTGCATGTACTTCTGTTCCCATGATAAAAAACCATTCATATAGTTTAGGATAAGCTTTTTCAGTTACAGCATATACACCAGTATTGATATTATCCTTTTTAAAGAGAGAAAGCCCTGTTTCTATTTTTAAGCTGTTTGACATATATCCTGTTTCTTCAGAAAAATAAGCGGTATTAAAGAAGTCCGGATGAAAGCAAAATGACTGAGCGGCTAAATTATTCTTTTCAATAACCTGTATTCTATCCTCTTTTGATAAACAAAGAACACTTGGAGCAACAACTTTTATTGGATAGTCATTAAGTTTTAAATTCACGCTTCCATTTGTTACAAAAACTATTGTAAATCTATCTTCATAAGGAAGTTTATCGAAATTCTCCTCTGTATTAAATTCAATATATACTGCTCTATTCTTGTAACGATCCATTTGAGGCATAAACATTCCCCCATTAACAAATAGTATAGTTTAAAGCTTCATTTATCTCATTGTATCATAATTTCTAAATGATAAACTATTGATAAACACTTAAAGGTTACGAAAGGAGAATTATTATGTCTATAGAGCACTTCAATATTAAAGTATCTGATGAGGTACTTAATGATTTAGAATACAGATTAAAAAATGTTAAATGGCCAGATCAGTTAGAAGGTTTAGGCTTTGAAAGAGGCACTGATATAAATTATCTTAAGTCCCTTGTTTCTTATTGGTTAGAGGATTTTGACTGGCGTGCACAAGAAGCTGAATTAAATAGTTTTTCTCAGTTTCATTGTGAAATAGATGGGATAGATATTCATTTTATACACGAAAAAGGAAAAGGACCTAACCCTATTCCAATTATCTTAACTCATGGATGGCCTGATAGTTATATACGTTATAAAAAACTTATACCACTACTTACTGATCCTGTTAAATATGGAGGAAATCCTGAAGATTCCTTTGATGTAATTATCCCTTCTCTACCTGGGTTCGGTTTTTCTAGTAAACCTAAGCATGGTGGAATGAACAATTCTCGTGTTTCTGAACTTTGGGCAAAGCTAATGACTGAGAAACTTGGATATAATAAATTTGCTGCTGCTGGAGGGGATGTTGGTTCTGGAGTTACAAGGTATCTTGCATTAAACCATCCTGAACTTCTAATAGGAATCCATCTAACAGATGTTGGTATTATAAAAACTTTAATGACTTCACAGGATAATCTAGATCTTTTAGTGGAAGAGGCTAAATATAAGAAAATTGCCTCTAAGTGGATTTCTGAAGAAGGAGCTTATATGTCTATTCAATCCACCAAACCTCAAACTCTTGCATATGGACTTTCTGACTCTCCAGTGGGCTTAGCAGCTTGGATTATTGAGAAATTTCGTGCCTGGAGTGATTGTAAAGGTGATTTAAGTAAAAGCTTTAGCATGGATGAACTCCTCACTAATATAATGATTTATTGGATTACAAATACCATTGGCTCTTCAGCAAATATATATTATGAAAATACACATTCTTTACCCCCAATGGGCTCTATTGATGTACCAACAGGCATGGCTATTTTCCCTGCTGATATATTACTTCCACCTAAAGAGTGGACTAAGCAGAATCTAAATATAACTCGATGGACTACACTACCTAGAGGTGGCCATTTTACTGCCATGGAAGAACCTGAACTTCTAGCTGAAGAACTTCGAGCATTCTTTAAGTCTTATAGAAATCAAATTTAAAATAAATAGTCTGTGTTTACTTCATTATTGTTAATTTCTGAAGTTTACACAGACTATTTTATGGCTTTTTTAACTGACTTAGAATAACCAAAACATTCTATGAACAATTTTCTTCCGATATAATCACTAAAATAATTGTATTCATATCTATAATATTCATTCCAATAACTAGTCATTCTATCATAACTACTCGAGAAAGCTTGTCTATTTTCCCAACAAAATTTCTTGATTTTTTCTGTATTTTGTAATTTCAAAATATCATAAGTCATTTCTATTATTTGAACAACATACTCGTCACAGAGTTTTACAATATACGGGATAGTCCACTCTTCATACTCCTTTTCAAGTAGTGCTCGTAAATGTTTTTGCCGGACATAGCCATCGCAACTTCTTGTATAGATGCAATGTAAAATCATTTGTTGTTGTAAAGTTAATTTATCCATGCACTCACTATCTAAATCAATGAAATATATGCGATGCGGGAATTTAATCAATCGCCCCTCTTGAAAATACTGAATATAATCCGCTGATGTAACTATACTTATGTCTGAAAAAGTTTTAAATGGAATTAACTTAACTACTAGCAATACATCATCTCTTAAATCATCAGGGAAACCTTCTTCAAACATTTAATCACCTCTTTACTTTCACAATACTAAATAAAATACATAAATTCATCTTTGTTATAATATTTACAATTATACCATACTATTCTAACCATTATTTATTGCTTCCATTTTCTAACCTAATTATAGAAATATCCTTCTTTTATTTAACAAAAAAACTCTTACCTATTTTTTGGGTAAGAGTTTTCATCATAATATAATATTAAACTAATTGTCTAGTCTCCCAAAACTCTTTAGCTGCAAAAGTTTTTCCATCGCTTTATATGCTTTCCACCAATTTTCGCTAATGGCAAATTCTTTAGAATACTTTCCCCCATCATACCATTCCCAAGGGATATTCCAAACACTAGATTCTGGTCTTTCTTCTATTAATAAATCAAGAGCTAACTCCACTTCGACTTTATTTTCTTCGTAAAATCTGCTTTTAGGTGACAAAATGAAATCTAGAGGATTTGCCATAAAGTTATCTTTTTCATTATTTATTTTGTTGCGAACCAAAACAGCTAATTTTTCACAAAGATATTCATAATCAAAGTAATCCTTAACATCTGAGGCTTCTATGTCTTCTAGTAATTCGCAATACCCTTGAACACCCATATCTCCGTAATCAGCTTTCGATTTAAGTTTTTCTATTAGCATGTTTGTATAGGAAAAAGCCATTTCATATACCTTAGACTTATTATCACAATACCTTAGGATGAAACCACACAGACTTGCTGTAATTCCAATGCTTTGAAATGTGTTTGTTTGCTCATTAAAATCCCACCAACATCCATGAGGATAGCCATCATTTGATGGAATAGTAAAAAACCAGCCATAGTCTGCTTTGTACTCAGTATTTTCAAGATAGTTGAATATTGATTGATACATAGAATGAGTAACATCAGTAAAATTTATTTGCCTAAGCATTTTTATTACAATATAGGCATTATAGGGAGTAGAATTTGGATTCCAATTGTCGGCATCAATTGTATTACCAAAACCACCGTCACTATTTTGGTAATATGTTAATGCTGAAATTACTGCATCCTTACTTCCATTTTCAAAATGATATTGCCACAATGCCAAATCAAGGGGCCTTGCATTCCTATGAACCCATCCACTAATTTCTTGATACGCTTCTTGAGATAATTTCTTCATGATACACCTCTCATATTAGATACATCTTTAATAGTATTCACTATTGTAAATACATGGTAACTACATTATATCAAGAACCACATTAAATGTATTGTAGAAAAACACATCAAATTTTAAATAAAATTTTTAATGGCCTTCCCTACCTCTTCTACTTTTTCTATCATTAACATATGACCAGCTCCTACTCTATTTATAATCTGGATGAACATATCTATCCTTCTTTATTGTTTCTTTCCCATTTTGAATTGCTTTTTTAGGACATCTATTAATACATGCAAGGCAGGCAGTACAGTTATTTCCCCAAAGAGGTTTATCTTTTAAGGTTATATTATTAGTTGGACATACTTTCTCACACTTTCCGCAGTTTACACAGTTATCATCTGCATAGAACTTTTTACGTTGACTGGTAAATACAATTTCATGTAACACTAATCCAAGTTTTGTAGATAATAGTGCTTTAATATCTGAGTTTTTGTACATTATTATTGCTCTTTTTCCCTTAATATCTTGCACAAATTTACTGATTATAATTTCAGAATCATCTAATAATTTCTTATTATATTCTTTATCCCTAATATTAAAATTTCTCAAAATAATATTCCCAGGCATGGTTATTTCAAACCAACTATCTAGTTTGGGTAATTTCTTCTTAAAGGTTAAATATGCTGCCTCAACATGATTAGCATAATTTATTACTGAATAAACATATTTATTGCTAAAATCAATCTGCTTTGATAATCTTTCACAGAACTCTAAAACCATCTTTGGTGGATTTGCCGTATAACATGGAAAAACAAAACCTATTCTTTCTTCATTGTTATATATAGATAAGTCCGCATTTGAATTTAAGAGATCCGGGATAAAAATAACCTTCTCATTCTCAATATTTGAAGCAATTTTCTTTGCTATTGCTGCAGAATTACCTGTGCCGCTAAAATAAAAAATCATAAAAACTTCCTCCTAAAATTATAGATAATTAAATACTACTGTCAAACTCAACACATATTGCAAAAGCAACACATGTCTCTTATACTAAGAATATATACTATGCTTATATGCTTTACAATCAACAGATTTAAGGAAGTGTCGGTTAGGTAACACTCCTTTAAATCTGTCCGTTAAATAAATAATTTCTTTTGAGAGGAGGTTTATCAATGGCAACAATGAATGAAAATGATCCAAGAGTAAAAAGAACACGTGACCTAATAATCAATGCGTTTATTTCAGAGGTCTCTAAAAAAGGTTTCGAATCTATTACGGTGAAGGATATTACCACCACTGCAACCATAAACCGTACAACCTTCTACGCACATTTTACTGACAAATATGATCTTCTTGATACACTTATAGCTGAAAAATTCTCAGAACTTCTATCAAGCAAGATTCAAGAGGAACTCTCTATAAACGAGCATTCAATACGCAATTTGGTTCTTTGTCTTTGCGATTTCTTTGAAATGATAAAGGCTACCTGTGATTGCGGATATATTTCCATACTTCCGCTAATCGGAAATAAGATAACTGAAGAGCTTTATTCTATTATATATACAGCTCTAAAAATTGAACCCGTATTGGCTGAACATGAAATAATGCGTATAGAACTAATTTCAACAATGATAAGCACTTCAATTTATAACGCTGTTTATCGATGGAAAATGCAGAAAACTCCAGTTGATCAAGAAATCTTAATTCAAGATGTGATAGACTTTATTCTTACTGGTATAAAAAATAAGCTTTAGCTACAACTAGCTAAAGCTTATTTTCTTCATTTGTTAAACTTATTTCTTACTTAAGACATTTATCTATATCCTATACTATAAGCTCATAGTTAAGTGATATCTTTCATATAATTAATGTTTATTCTGTAACTTCCAATTATTCTTACTATAAACATACTCATAGGACTTAAATGTTTTATCAAGAGATTCTGAATAGAATGAACCTTCTTGTTCGAGGGTAAACCCACATTTTTCAATCAATCGTTTAGATGATTTGTTATCTTGAAAACAACAAGCATATACGTATTCTATTTCATTAGAAAATAGATAATCCAAAATCTTATAAGTTACTTCCGTCATTATTCCTTTATTATGGTAATCACGATTAAGTGCAAAACCCAATTCTTTTGTATCTTCTCTTCCATTCTCAGAATCATTATTCACTGCAATATGGCCAATCACTTTTCCATTTTCTTTATTTTCTATTGCATAAACATTACTATTTTGAATATTTCTTTTTAGCACTTCTTTTGAAGTTGATAGACTTTCATGATGCTTCCATCCAGCCATTTCTCCAACACCATCTTGACTGCAATAATCATATAAATCTTCTAAGTCTTTTTCTTCAAAATGACGAAGAACTGTTCTATCAGTTTCTAATCTCATATATATCCCTACTCTCTATAATATTTGCTTTCTTTTGCTATTTTCTGTAATCCTTTCTGATGAATGGCTCTTCAATACTTTCAGAAATAAGTAATTTGTACTTCTGTGGATGTCTATATGCATTACCATGTACTTCACTACTTCTATACTCTCTGATTTCATCTATAGGAAAGTCAGCTATATAAATTCCCTCTCGTTCATCAGCTTCAATAATAAGGGTATCTCTTGAACTAAAATCTGAAGGCCTGTACGCAATTCCATCAAATGCAGAAGAATGGCCATTGCAGTCAGGTTTGCCTTTTGGATAATTTACTGTTGCAATACCAACCATATTTTCATATGCTCTTGCTCGCAGTTGTGAAATGCGATTTATCTCCATAGGGCAAGCGTTTGGTACTAAAATAATCTCAGCGCCTTTTAGCATAAGAATTCTCGCACTTTCTGGGAATTCCCTGTCATAGCAAATCATTGCACCTATTTTTACATTACCTTGCTTAGTATCTAAATCAGTAACATAAAAATCTTCTCCTGCCGTAAGTCTACATTCATCGCCAAAATCACAGGTATGTACCTTTGCATAGGTAAGTACCTTGTTACCAAAACGATCAAATAGACAGAGGGTGTTCCTTGGTAATGGCTCATACGCTTCAAGAAATGTTATTCCTATAGCCATATTAAGTTCTTTTGCAAGTTCACCAAATGAATTAACAAAATTACTATTAGCAGATACAGCATTTGCCTTCAATTCATCTATATCTTCAGGGATATTATAACCGACGCTCCACATTTCAGGAAACAATGCAATATCTGCACCCATTTCTTTCGATCTTCTGCAATAGTTCAATCCTTTCTGCATATTGCCCTCTAATGTATCTTCAGGCATAAGCTGCAATAAAGCTACTTTAAGATTTTCCATATTAAAGCCCCCTTTAAGATTACTTCTTGTATCTCACTAAAAATCAATTATCTTTCTATTATAACATATTTTGTAAAAGTGCATTGCTAACGAACCAGGTTTATAAGAATAAAAATAGCCTTAACCAAGTAATATACTTGATCAAGACTAAAAACTTCTGTTACTTATAAATTTAATGTTTATTTCATGGTCTATCACGTATCTTTTTATTAAATATCTCATCTAACTGCATTATTTCTTCTTTTGCACTTACAGCATGGTTTCCAAGCAAAACATCAATGGTAAACTCTATGCTGAGCATCTTTCTGTACATATTAATAATATCCATTTCTGACATTTCTCCTAATGCCTTAGTTTCTGGTGGGATTACTGGAATTCCAGCTTGGGCTACCATATGTATATTTTGTTTTAACTCTGTGGCAATGTTTAGTAAGGTGCTTTCGCTTTTTGCTGTTTCTATATCCATCATACCAGTATTGGTATAAAAATGTTTTATAACTATAGCAGTTGCTGTATGGGAAATGTGAAATGCTGTTATGTTTTCTTGTATTTCATAATGTAAATTTGAAGCTTCAAATATTTGCGCAAGTTCTTTCACTCTTTCGGTAATTTGTCCATTTATTTCACCAAAAATAGTTCCTTGATGCTTTTCGGAACCAAATTGTGCATACAGAATACCCTCCTTCATATCTCCACCTGCGCCTGGAAATCCAGGAAGCAATCTGTCTCCTACAATTTCAAGCCAGTGGTCATATCCCATAGTATTGGTTAAGGTGATAATAGTTTTACTACGATTATTCTTAATTGTATGCAGCGCAGATTCAGCCTGATCATAACGTACAGTAACAAAGATGAAATCATAAATATCATCATCTTCCAATTTTTCGATTGTCTTAATAGACATACTCTTTATCTTTCCATTGTCGTTATATCGTAATCCATCATTTTTTAATTCCTCTAACCTCTTTCCTCTCGATAGTAGTGTGACATCCATTCCAGACTGAGCAAATCTGAGTGCATATATACTTCCAACCACCCCTGCTCCAAATATCAAAATTCTTTTTTGCTTTATATTCATATTGTCATTCCTTTCTTAAAATTATTCACACGTTGTTTAAGCAACACCTGTATGATATTATATTAGTACGATGCTCTTATGACTACAACCATCAGAATAAATGAAAAGTTGCTTAAACAACAAATTTTAAAATTTGATGTTTTGGAAAGGAATATATATGGTAAATCAAGAAGATCCAAGAGTTTTACGCACACGACAATTAATAAGGGACGCCTTCAGCATTTTATTACAGAAAAAAGGATTTGATGCAATTACTATAAAAGATATTGCAGAGAGAGCTTCTATTAACCGTGCTACCTTTTATGCACATTATGAAGATAAATATGCTTTGTTAGAAGAAATTACAGAACAAGCTTTTTATAAGATGATTCCTGAAGAAGTTATGTCTGCTCAGGAATTTACAGATGAAATATGTAACAAATTAATCTTATTAACACACAATTACATTGTAACTTTTTATAAGATATGCGGATGGAATTCCAAATCCATCGCTACGCTTGTTGACAATAAGATAAAAAATATGCTTGAGCAAACTATAGGAGATATATTTTCGAAAGGAAATACTTTCAGTATAAAAGACAACCTAAATATAAAAATCATTTCAGCCATGACATGTTCAGCTATCTATAGTGCTACTTATTCTTGGTTTATATCTGGTGAAAATAATCAAATCAATTTACTTGTAGATATTGTCCGTCCCTATGTAATGAAAGGTCTGGATTTATATCGCACTAGTAATGTATAACTATCTTATTTTTTTCAGCGAGGATTTATATCAATTCATTAGTATAAATCCTCCCTTTAGTATTCTACCTTGTGTAATATATTCCTTAGCGTTAAAGCCCATTCATCAGGCATATCCGCTAAGGAACCATGATGTCCTGGAAAGGTCACCAGCTCACACTCTAATTTCTCTGCTAAAACTTTATTACTTATTGCATACCATGTCTTCTTATTTAAAGACCATTCTCCAACTGCCATAAATACCTTGACACCACTCTTCTTAAGTCTTTCAACATCTGGCATATAGTTAGTAACTTGGAGCAATTCAAGCTTCATTGGGATATCTGCTTCATTATTTGAACTTTTATGATGTTCATCTGTTGGACTGTTGTATTTTCTTATATATTCTTCTGCCTTTTTTGATGCCTTAATCATCTTTATTACAGGAACCTGAGCACCAAACATAAACCTAAGTGATGCAACTGTTGACCCAAAGCGAAATGCTGTTAAATATACCCTAGCAAAAAATCGTTGCCATTTTGGAGCTTCTGGATGCATCCTTGCCATTGGTGCTTCGTGGGCTATCACAGCAAGAACAGAACCTGGATATGTCTTTGCCATATCCAGTGCAATTACTGCACCTGCACTATTACCAAATACAAAACTTGATTCCTCACCTACTGCGTGTAAAATAGCTACAGCATCACGACTTTGCTGGCCAATCTCAAAATTCTGAGGGTCATTTATCGTACTTCGTCCATTTGCACGACGATCATAAGTTATAACTTTATACTCATTGCTAAGTATATCTGCAAGACCTGAATAGTATTTTCCCTCACCAGCAGGAATCAACAATAGAGTTTTACCATTACCACGTACTTCGTAGTATAAGTTATCACCTTCAGTTGTTACATATCCGCACTCTATATTTTTATCTTTTGTAATCATACTAATTACCTCCTATTTTTTATTATTAAAATTTATAATTCACTTAACTTCAAATTCTTGTTGTACACCTATACTTTGAAGAAATCTTTATTATCCTAAACTTCTCTAAATATTATATATCGCTTTATCTTTTTCTCTCAAGGAACTAAACAGTTCTGTAATAAAGTTAATCATTTCACTGCTATAATATGCAAAAGCAGTACTTGAACATCACAATTCCTGATTTCAAGTACTGCCTTATCTATTTAATCTTTACTTCTCCAATTATTCTTCTAATAGTATACGGAAATAAAACATCATCATCATTTTGCGAGCAACTTCCTTGCAAATATTCTTGCACCATTCTTTGCATCCACTGTTTGAAATGATGCTATGTTGTCCTCATCTCGGACAGAATACATCCCCATATATTCTAAATTTGAATGTTCACATAATCTCTTTATGCCAGTTTCAAAAGGACCTGCACCATATTCTGCATCATATCCATGTGTAGCTATTATTGCCACCTTTTTACCTTCCCATAAAGAACCTTTAGCTCTACCGTAGAACTTATTAAGTCCATAATGCCTATCAAGCAAAGCCTTCATAGGTGCTGTGCAATACCATGAATATATAGGTGTAGCCAAAACGATACAATCACAGGCAATTATTTCTTCCATAATTTCCAATACATCATCTTGTTGTATGCAACCATATTTATCACTTATATTCTGACAGGCATAGCACCCTTTGCAAGGCAAAATATGTTTTTCTGACAAGCAGATGTATTTAACATCAGCCTTATTATTTTCAAGTTCAGCTAAAAATGGTTTTAACAATTCAACTGTATTTCCTTTTAATCTAGGACTAGCCATCAAGACACAAAATTTCAATTTCATTATCCCCTCTCAAAATCATTCCCATTACCTATCAATAATAACATTAATCACTTTTTAGAGACATCCCCTGTGCTTAATTCCTAAATAAAAATTGTCCATTTATTCCTTTGATGAGTCAACATAACGCCTTTTAAGAATACATAAAATCTCACTTGAAGGTGGCAGTGCCCACTGCTATAATGGAAATATATGGAAGGAGGTGTTTTATGTAACTTTACACTTTAATTAGGGGGGGATAAGTAAAAATGAATTTAAAAGGAAAACTGAAACGGCACATAGCATTTCTGATTGTGCTTTTCTTCGCGCTCACCAATGTATACGTAATCAAATCATATGCAACAGGACAGTTAAATTCGAGTGTCGGAGTCAAAGTATCTTCTGAAGAAGCTAAAACAGGAATCATCATAGGGAATGTCAGGGTACAGGTTTTGTCTTCAACCCTTGTAAGACTAGAAGTAAAGGGGACAAAGGGGTTTGAAGACCGCAAGACGTATTTTATTGTGAACCGTTCCTGGTCCGGGACAGAGTGTACACGGACAACAGTTGACGGCTACGAATATATAAACACATCCCAATTTATTGTGAAAGTACCACAGGGAGCAACGTCTCTAACTGGTATTGACATCACAAAACCAGATGGAACTAAGATTTGGACCTACACCTCACTGCCAAGTGAAAAGGTTTGGCTACCCACAATAAGCGAAAAAACCATGGCTTGGGCAATTGCCGACAACCCTAGAATGGTACCAGCAGAATGGGGCTATAATCTAGCTCCAACTGAAACCGTTAACAATGGCTGGGATTTGAACAACAATGCTCCTGATATGTATGTATTTTTGCCCAATGGAGATGGCAAACAGCTTCGAAAAGATTTTTTAGACCTTACAGGACATACAGATATGGTACCACTCAGTGCTTTAGGATACTGGGACAGTCGTTGGTACAAATATACTGAGGACTCAGCACTAAAGCAAATAGATGACTACAGGGCACATGACATTCCACTTGATAATCTGGTTATTGATACTGATTGGCGTGTAAATGGTTCAACTGGGTATGATATAGCCACTGATTGCTTTCCAGATATGACTAAGTTCTTAAGCGAGGCCCATGACAAGAATGTAAGTGTTATGTTCAATGACCATCCAGAACCTGTGGCAGGCGCATTGGATACCAAGGAAGTTACTTTCCGAAACAATGGACTCAGAAGCTTACTTGATAAAGGACTAGATACCTGGTGGTATGACAGGAACTGGAGTGTTGCATTAACTCCACCAACTGGTCTTGTGAAAGAGACCTGGGGAATGTATATGTATAATGGGATTACCGCGGACGTTAATAAAAACAAACGTTCCATGATTATGGCTAATGTAGATGGAATAGACAATGGATACCGCAACACCGCTCCATCAATTGCATCACACCGTTACCCAATTCAGTGGACTGGTGATATCCAACCTGACTTTGCATCCTTGCAGCGAGAGGTTGATAATGCAGTTTATAGTGGTATGTATGCAGCCTATCCATACATCAGTGCTGATTTAGGTGGACATACATCAAACCCTACCCCTGAAGGATATATAAGATGGCTTCAATATGGTGCTCTTTCTCCTATAACAAGGCCTCACTGTACGTTAAATTTAACAAGAATGCCCTGGACTTTTGGAGAAACTGCAGAGAATATAACACGAGATTTTGTTAAAATGAGATACCGCTTACTCCCACTTTTCTATTCACTAGCAAGAGAAAGCTATGATACAGGAATGCCTATGCTAAGACGCTGCGATTTTTATTACCCTGGTTACAAAGAAGCAAGTAGCAATACTCAATACCTTTTAGGAGATGGAATACTTGTAGCACCTGTATTGGACGAAACCAGCGGTTATAATGTTGTTCCATCTGACTGGCTAAAAACAAGCGATGGTTCAATGGGCCTTAAGGGTGAATATTATGCAAATAGTGATTTATCAGGCAGCCCGGTTTTGACCAGAACTGACAGTTCAGTGAATTTTAATTGGGGAACCAACAGCCCTGCAAGTGGAGTACCAGCAGATAACTTTAGCGCTAGATGGACAGGAAATATTACCGTAGGAGACCAGGATGCAATTTTGGCTACCACTATTGATGATGGAGTCCGTATGTATATAGATGACAAGCTTGTGATAGACGCATGGGGACCTCATGATTCATCAACACTTGATGCAAATGTCTCATTAGCTAAAGGTACAACCCATTCTATCAAGATAGAATATAATGAAGGTTCCAGAAATGCGCTAATTAGTCTAAAATGGAGAGCTGCGACCCCAAGCATGAACGCTACCAGAACCTTATGGATTCCGGAAGGGAACTGGATTGATGCCTGGAGCGGAAACATAATAACAGGCCCTCAGACTATCACTGCTAATGTTCCAATTGATAAAATGCCAATGTATATCAAAGCTGGAACCATGGTACCACTTGCTCCGGAAATGTCATATACCGGAGAAAAACCATGGGATCCTGTTACTTTAGACTTATATCCAAGTGTTGTTAATGAGGCAAAAGGACAGCTATATGAGGACGACACAAAGAGTAATGACTATAAAGATGGAGCTTTTAGAACTACTGAAATGAACGCCAAAGTAGACAATGCTACTAAGAAAATCACTGTAAATATAGACCCTGCTCAGGGAACCTTTAATGGAGCCATAAGTGAACGTTCATGGGTAGTAAGACTGCATAAAACTGCGGAATGGAAAAATCCTATTCCAAAATCCGTTACTGTAGATGGTGTAAATACTGAATTTTCAATTAAAACCAAAGATGAAAATGCAATGCCTTTCGTAAACAATGGCGGTTCACGTGATGGTGATATTGTTGAGGTGGTAGTGCCCAAGGCAGCAGTATCAGATAAAAGAGTAATAGAAGTAACCTACTCTGTAGAAGCAAATAACGCTGATAAATCCAGCTTAGTATCAGTACTAAGCGAAGCAGATAAAATATTACAATCAGCTTCTGAGGAAGATTATACAAAAGATTCTTGGGAAGCATTAATGAACACTCGTAATACAGCAATATCAGTGAATAATAGTGCTGACCCTTCACAGATAGAGGTAGATGCAGCAACAAAGGCATTAAAAACAGCTATAGATAAGCTTACCCTTGTAAATCCTAAAATCGAGGTTAATGATTTTAAAGGAAAATTATTTAAAGAAGCTGTTAACCTAACTGAAGAAGGAAAAATTGCATGGGCTCAATATGGCCTAGGAAGTGCAACTGGTTTCAATCATAAAAACGGAAATGACCAGATTAGTGAGCTAAAAGTCATTGGAAACGCAGGCCTTGAACAGGTGTTGGATTCAAGAATCACCATGTCATGGAATGATGGCGCTCCAGTGAAAAAGGCTGACGGAGTAATAAATTCATCCTTTATCCGCAATCCTGGTAATGCTTCAGAGTTTACGGTAGATCTTACATCTCATGAAACACAGAGATTGAAGGTTTATACCACTACTTGGAAAGCAAAAGGTAAGCTTGAGGTATTCAAAGAGGATGAAAACGGCTTGAAGATACCTATTGAGTACGTTAATAAGGATGGAGTCACACAACCTGCAGTTGCATATTATGACTCCCCTGCTGGTAACGAATATAATATGTGGACATTGGATTTAAATCCGGATAGCAGTAAGGTCGGTAAACAGAGATTATACATTCGGTATACTACTGATAGCACCTATGTATATGGCGGAAACACGTCTATACAGGGAGCAACTCTTGCAGCAGTGGACCCTACTCAAAAAGATTATATTACAGGCCATGGAGAAGCCTTTACTGGAAAAGTTAACTTATCTCAGGAAGGTACAACCTCTTGGGCCCATTATGGTCTGAATGATGCAAATTCCTACAATTATAAGAGCGGAGCTCAGCTTATAGGAGATCTTATCAGCTCTGCAGGTAAGAATCGTTTGGGGGATTCACAGATAAATATGTCCTGGAACGATGGCGCCCCTGTTCAGAGCGCTGATAATGCGACTCAAGCAGTATATGTATGGGGTGCAAACAAAGGATCTGAAATCAAGGTGAAAGTTGACAAGCCAAGCAGATTAAAAGTTTATACAACCACCTGGAGAAATGACGGAAAATTTGAGGTTATTTCTGAAGATGGCAAATCAAAACCTGTTATTGAATATTTCAGTTCTCCAAATGGCAACGGCTATACTTGCTGGACTGTAGATTTCATACCTGGCAGTGGGTTTAAAGCTCAAACTGTAACAGTAAGATATACAAATGACATGGAAGGAGGAAATACTTCTATTCAAGGAGCTACCCTATCACCGTTAAAAAATCTCCTTGAAAAAATACAGCCAGTTCCTGATATAGAAATAGAAAGCGGTACTAGTATGGAAGAAGCCCTTTTAACCCTTTCTAAAACCACTACTATTACTGACAATTGGGGGCAGGTTTATGAAGTTCCTCTAAACTGGAGCATAGAAGACTTTGACAGCAGCAAGGCTGGTCAGTTGACTGCAACAGGCACCTTCACTCTACCAGAAGATGTAGAACAGCCTGATACTCCAATTGATTTAAAGGTAACTTCAAAAGTCACTGTAAAATATGTGCCACCACTAGATAAGATCACTCTCACTGCTGATAAATTTATTTTAAAGCCTGGAGACACAGCAAAATTGTCAGTAAGTGGAGTTTTAACTGATGGCAGTCAAACAGACTTAAGCCACAGCACAATAATATACCGCAGTGATAATAAATTGATAGCATCAGTTGATAATAATGGAGTTGTTTCAGGAATAGGAGAAGGAAAAACAAACATTACGGTATCTGTAACTTTGCGTGGGGTAACCAAAACAGACACCATCAGCGTTATGGTGGATAAAACTCCTCCAGCATACAACTTTACCTTAAATGGAGAAGTAATAAATAAAACTGCAGTGTTTGATGATAATCTTCCACTGACCTTTAGCATTTGGGATAATCTCTCAGGTATTGATTCAGCACAACTTGTCATTGGAGATAAGACCTATACTATTGATCCTAAAACTCAGACCAAATTAACACTAGACTTCATTGGAAAACCAGGAAGCTATACAGCTGTTATAACGGCTAAAGACAATGCTGGCAACACTCTTGAGGATAACTTCTCATTTAGAGTGACAACAAGTATAACTTCTATGAGAAGTCTCATATGTAACTATATTAAAACAGATGAACTCTGTGGACCAATAATAGTTCAACTTAACAACAGTCTTAACCAAGCGCAGCATCAGCTTGATAAGGGAAGGAAAGACAATGCTATAAAACAAATGCAGGACTTCAAAAAACACCTTAACAACGATGTTTGGGCTATAAACGTAGGGAAAAATGCTAAAACAGTCTTAAATGCTGATGCAGATGCAATTATTAAAATCTGGTCAGGTAAAAGTGAATAGGATTATTATAGATAAGTAATTCCAAAAACCAAAATCTTAATATATTAGACTTGATAAAAAAATTACTACAGAGAAACTTTCTCTGTAGTAATTTTTTCTATATATAAAATACGAAGTTCTTCATTCATTAGTCATGATTAGTAGCATTTGTCACTAAATCATTTTTTAAAATAGTCCCCTTGTTCGAGATCCTCAATCAGGGTAGTATGCACTGGCCTCCAGTTCAAAAGTTCTTGAGTCTGTGCACTTGACCTTGGCATGTCAAAAGCTGCAATAGGACCTAGGAAACCAAAGTGAGCCTCTGCCTCCTCGCGTTTAATACTGACTACTGGTAAGTTCAGATGACGACCTATTACATTTGCAATATCACGGAACGGTATCCCCTCATCTCCAACCCCATCCAACTTCGACCCTGCCGGAGCAGTTTCTAATGCTAAACGAAAAAGTCTTGCCGCATCTTTACGATGTACTGCTGGCCAGCGGTTGGAACCGTCACCAATGTATGCAGAGAAACCTTTTTCACGGGCAATATTGATTAATCTTGGAACAAATCCCTTATCACCATCCCCATGTACTGATGTTGAGAGCGACACCACTGATGCCCTCACGCCACGTTTTGCAAGTGCCAAAGTAGCATTGTCTGATGCTGTACCATTTGCATGAGCTGTAGTCAAAAATGGCTTGCCAGTACCCTCAAGTACTTCCCCTATAGCCTCGATTGCTTTTAAATCTGTAGCAAGTGAACCAGCAAAATCAGAGAAATCGTGCTTAAATGCTAGATGAATAACTCCATCTGCAATTGCAGCTCCACTTCGAAGGCTATCTAGATCATCAAGTGAACCTAGATGCACTTCGGCTCCAGCTTCCTTTAATTTTAATGCACCATTGTCTGAACGTGTTAACCCAATAACTTTATGTCCAGCATTAATAAGTTCACGTACAACCTCAGAACCAATATATCCTGTTGCTCCTGTTACAAAAACACGCATAGTAAAATCCTCCTTAAAAATTTATTTATAATTTTTTGTTAATCATATCAGCTAGTGTTATGTCTGGGTGATGATAACGGCCACGGTTTTGTGTTTTATTCTTAATGTTGATAGCTTGTTTAGGACACCACTGAACACAAGCAACACACTGCTCGCAATGATGTAAAAATATTGGCTTGCCGTCTTGCATTTTTATATTTTCTACAGGACAAACCTTACTGCAGGTTGCGCAGCTGTTACAAGCTTCGCTTACATTGAACGCTTTATCCCTTTTTGCCAGCCACTTTATGAAAGGCCCATGAAGTAGTATCATTGGATTATTTTTAGAAGGTGGCTTTACAGATAGACTTTGAATGTCTTTAATAACTTGCTTTGTGGCCTGAGCTTGTGCCTTTGCTTTAGTATCAGCATTACTTCCCATGGGGTACAAACCAACGTAATTAGAAAAGCACCTAACTGTTTCACCGTAGCTCAGTTTTCCACCCTTGCCATCAATGGTTTTGCTGATATTTGTCAAACCGCCGGCACTCCCGCTTCCGCTTGTACAAACAGCAAAAATAAAGCTGCTTTTATTTTCTGCAAGGTCAAGTGCTTTTACAAACCTCTCAACTGCCCCCGGCAAACCTCCACCATAAACAGGATACACAAAGCCAATTCGCTCATATGTACCGCTTAACTTGTGCGATTTCCCCATTGAAATTAACTCACAGTCTTCAATTGTAGCAGCAATATCTTTTGCCACTTTTAGACTGTTACCAGTACCGGAAAAATAGAATATGATATTCTTTGACATTTCAAAACCCCCTAAAGTAATTACTATTTTTCAAATCTTGATTCGTGCCGTCTCCCGACATAATAATTGTCTTAACCCACATATTTTCTAGCAAATTCAGAGTATCAAGCAGTGGTTTTTTATATATTTGTTACTAGTTACACTATTTATTTTTTGTAACTTGTGATATTAATATTATCACAACTCATTACAAATTACAATACATCAAATATGTAACCTGTAATGTTTTTTTAAAATGTTTTTTCCTCTGTCAGCTTGACCAAGTTCTTGTAAAGTATGAGAAAAGTTTGGAAATATAAATAAAGCCCTCAACAATCCTATTCGGAAAGTCCAGGGCTAAAAATGATTCATTTATTAGGGTTTTTAAGTCCTCTTATTAGAAGATTTATAACAGATTCTATGTTTTGCTTTCTATTATGAGCTTTGAATGAGTTCGGATGGATAAAAGCGCTGGTTGCATGATATACAGCTATTGCTGCTTGATTGGGAAACTCTTCAAAAAATATTCCCTCTTTAATTCCTTGTTCTATAATCTCTTTAATCCTACTTATTCCATCTTCAATACTTTTTTCTATTACATTCATAGAACTTTGGGCAAGTTTAAGATAATTTGCAAACATTTCAGGATCATTAACGCTACTTCGACGTTTAGCTTCCGCAAAGTCCTCAAGTAAACGAAAAAGCTTAATATCTGCAGGTATATCTTCTTTTAAAATATCCTCTGAATGAGCATGCAAATTTGAAAGCCATCGTTCTGTAACAGCATTCCAAAGGTCAGTTTTTCCATTATAATATCTATAAAGCGCAGCATGGCTAACTTTTAATGATTTTGCTACGTCTGAAATATTCGCTTTGTCTGGTCCGAAACGTCGAATAACTTCTTCTGCTGCATTGAGTATTATTTCTTTATCTAACGAAATCTTTTCCAAATTTATCACCTCTTTGATTTTACAATTATATCACTGTTAGTTTCAGGCTTCAAGTTGCGTTAATTGTAACTACAAGACGAACACTGATCTTTTAATCTATAATTCCAATTTAATTATTCAATTAGATTATGATGCCCTCAAAATGATCCATTTCATGTTGAATTATTTGTGCTGTAAATCCAGTAAACACTTGCTTTTGCTTTTTAAAATTTCTATCAAAATATTCTACTTCTATCATTTCATATCTTTTTGCTTTTCTAAAGCCAATTAAAGATAAACAACTCTCTTCTGTTTCATAAGGCTTTTCTTTCTTTAATATAACTGGATTTATCATAGGCACTATAAAGCTCCCTACTGTAAATACCAATATACGTTTTTTTACTCCAATCATATTACCTGCCAAACCAACACAATTTTCTAAGTTTGCTCTTAATGTATCTATTAAATCATCAACAACTACTATATCATCTTTAGTTGCCTCTTCTGATTTTTGTCCTAAAAACAATATATCTTTTACAATTGGTTTTATCATAATTCATACCTCTTTTTTCAGTTATATTTTACATTTTTAACTCAAAGAAATTATAACATAAACCAATGATACTTTTAATATCATTGGTTTACTTCTTAATATTTAATCCTGTTTTATTTATTTTAGTTGTTCATGTATACGCTTTATAAGAATATTATTCACTTCCATTTGCATTTTACTTACAAATGAATAAAAAATGAAAACTCATCTATTAATATGTAGACAACCTATATGTTTTATGATATACTAATAAAATTACAGAAGAATGTGCCTTATAGCACAAAACAATTTTATCCATAAATTAAGATATTATTTGACTCTTGTGATCTTTATTGCAAGAGTCTTTTGTTTTTTATGGCAACAGAAATAAGGAGGAAAAATGGAAATTTTAATAGTATTTTTACTAAAACTACTCGACAACACTCTAGGAACAATGAAGAATATATATTTAGCCCGGGGGAAGTTCTTCTTTTCGAGCTTGCTAGCAGCATTGTCTACCACTATATACATGATTGCTGTTGTGAGAATGGCAAAGTCAGATGGCATACTCAGTGTCATGGCAATATGTGCCGCAACATTTATCGGAACCCTGATTCCAGGGCTTGCTGTTAAAAAGTCTGAGAAGGAGAAGCTTTACATCTTTGATATCACAGCAGACAACATGCATAGCGGTAAAGAGTTTGCAGATATATTAAGAAGTGCAAACATTGCGATAAAAACCAGCGTTGTCTATGACAAGATGATGATAAAGACACTTTCCATAAAGGCATACTGTGCCAACAAGGAAGAAAGCAAAAAGGTGAATGATGTCATATCCCCAGCTTTCAAATACAATGTTTATGCACCAATGAGTTTTGATTAAGCTCGGCATAAGTACCATGAAAAATTAACTCAGATGAACCTCTAAATAAAAAACAAATTACAAAATGACATCTAAAAAAATTGTTTATTAGGTTATTTAGAGTTTCTTTTAAAATCTTCTATAAAAACATTTTATTTTGTTCCTGTCATAACATGATTAATAAACAAATCAATTATTTTTAAAGTTGTACTTACCTTACAACTCTAGCCTAACAATCCCACTTATTTTCCTTCATATCAACATGATTCTCATCTTTAAATGATACACCTTCTTCTAATAGCAGAAATCGCTGTTCCTGCCACCCTGGAACTAACCTTCCGGCATGATTTACCACACGATGACATGGATATCTCCCATAAAATTCTGCCTGGCTAAGAACCTTCCCCACAAGTCGTGCATTTTTATCTTTTCCAATAAGTCTGGCAATTTGTCCATATGTAGCTACTTTCCCTTCTGGGATTTCTTCCACAACGGAAAGTATTTCATAAATTAATTGTTCATTCATAATCTTTTTCATATATTCACCTGTGATACAAATCCTAACTAGGAGATATTGTGCTATTTTTGCACCATATTTTAATATTTTACCTTCTATTTTGGTGATATAATACTAACAAAAAATAAACATGGTGTCAAAATAAGAAAATTGATCGTGTCATAATGAATTGGTGGTGAGTGTGTTCCCCAAAAATGAAGTATGTATTATATTGATTATAACTCAACCTAGAAGGGAGTACTAATGATGAAACAAACGTGTTTTCGTAAACGCCATGGCTATATTATATTTATCACATGTTTCTATAACATTATCATCTCTTATTGATCCTCCTGCTTGAGCTATATAAGCTACTCCACTTTTTTTTGCACGTTCTATATTATCACCAAATGGGAAAAATGCATCTGACCCTAAAGATACATTCTTCAAATTTTTTAACCATTCTTTCTTTTCTTCCCTAGTTAATGGAATTGGTTTTTCAATAAAAGTATCTTCCCATAATCCATCAGATAATATATCCATATAATCATCTGATATATATACATCTATTGCATTATCTCTATCTACTCTTTTTATTTCTTGCTTAAAAGGAAGGTTTATAACCTTAGGATTTTGTCTTAAAAACCATGCATCAGCTTTATTTCCTGCAAGCCTTGTACAATGAATTCTAGATTGCTGTCCTGCCCCAATACCAATTACTTGTCCGTCTTTTACATAACATACAGAATTAGATTGAGTATATTTTAATGTAATTAAGGATATAATCAAATCTCTTTTTGCATTATCAGGTAGTGTTTTATTTTTTGTTGGCAAATCTTTTAATATATCTTCTGATATTTTGACATCATTTCGCTTTTGCTCAAAAGTTATCCCATAGACCTGTTTTGTTTCCATCTCCTCAGGAATATAATTTTCATCAATTTGAATTATTAAATAGTTACCTCTTCGTTTATTTTTTAATATCTCTAATGCATTTTTAGAATATGATGGTGCTATTATTCCATCTGAAACTTCACATGATAAAAATCTTGCTGTCTGCTCATCGCAAGTCTCAGATAGAGCCACAAAATCTCCATAGGATGACATTCTATCTGCACCTCTTGCTCTTACATATGCAGTAGCAATATCAGATAACTCTGAATCCATAGCAAAGTATGCTTTTTTTAATTCTTCAGTTAATTTAACTGCTACAGCGGCTCCAGTAGGACTAACATGTTTAAATGAAGCCGCAGCTGCAAGGCCTGTAGCATTTTTTAATTCTTTGACAAGTTGCCAGCTATTAAATGCATCCAATAGATTAATATAGCCAGCATTTCCATTAATTATCTTTATAGGAAGTTCCCCATCTTGTATGAAAATTCTAGATGGTTTTTGATTGGGATTACACCCATACTTTAGTTTTAATTCTTTCATTATGATTGTTACACTCCTTTTTAAACAATAAAAAGCCCACTATCTGGACTTTTGCCCAGACGGTCGGCTTATTACTTGTTATACTTCATGTGGTTTATTCCACTTCCGTCAGTCGTATAACCTCTATGTAAAAAATATCATTTTAATGTAAATTTGTCAAATAGTTCAACACTTTTATAATAATACTTCCTCTAATATAGACAAGTGACCTTTAGTCATCATATCCATAATATTCGTTAAGATCTGTACGCGACCAATTATAGTCACTAAAATCATTCTGATCCTCATCTCTATAATGAACCTTTTCTTCTATGTCTGTTTTATTAAGGAATAACATACTTTCAAATTCACAATATTCTTCACTATATTTAAATAGTTTTTCCAGTATAACTTCAGAATATTGTCTCAAATACTTATCGATTTCAAACTTATTACAAATTCTCTCTTCTACCTCTCCATTAGAGTCATAACTTTTAATCTTGCCCTCATTATGTAAATCAAATATAGGTACACCATACTCACCTATAAAAGAGGTGTTTTCATTAGATTGCACTAATTTAATTAATGGAAATGTCATATTGATAGTTCCACTAAATATATCTCCTACATGGTACAAATCATTTGTATATTCCTCATGGCATTTTTCTGTCATATCAATAGAAAGCCGTAATGTTTGACGATTTGCAAGTATTTGATGTAATGGTTCTTTAATATAAAAATTATCGCAATTTATTTTTTTATTAGCAAGAATATCATTTTCACTAATATTTATGGTAACTTTTTGTTTAATTATATTGTTTTTATAAGTTAGATTGCTTAAAATTAAATTTTGATATTTTTCAAATAGTTCTTTTTGATTAGTTACATGTATTTGCTCTGGATCAGAAGAATTATTTATTGATGTATTGTTTGTCCCATAATTTCCATATGATTTTATATATATATCCCCAAAATAATAAAATTCTAAAATATCATATATTCCATAAGGGCACCATTTATTTTCTTTTATATTAGGCTCAACAAATTCCTTCAATTTAAGCCTCATGGCGAAATCTTCGAATGTTATTTCTTCTTTTAGATTTTCAAATTTGCTATCATAAATTTTTATTACTACATAAGCACTTTTTTCAATAAAGTCTATGTTATCTAGGTTAAATCTTATTTTATAATTATCTGAAATTTCACTGCTTTCTGCTGTTTCTATTGCTACATCACTAGCTTTCTCAACTACTTCAACTAAATTACCATTGTCTCTTTTAGAATTAAGCGAAAAGAATAATATCGTACTCAACCCATCTACCTCTATGGACTCCGCTTCAGTCCATAAAATATCACTTTCACTTGCAACTATCTCTTGATTTAACTGATTGTCATCTAACCTTAAAAGATAATTCAATAAATCTTTTCCTTTAAAGTGACTACCTTTCTGGACACAATTAAAAATCAATTGTCCATTTATTGATGAAATACTCTCTGCATAATATGCATTACCATCTGAAAATTCAATAAATAATAGGCCTTCTAAATGATAAAGATTTACTTTTTGTAATACTTCTAATAAATCTTTTCCTGTCATTCTACCACTTTCTTTTGTCCTATAAATTTCTTTCTGTCCTTGTACTTTTGCATCCCTTTGCTGTTCTGGCATTTTCTCTAGTTTCTCCTTTTCGCTAATTTCGCTTAAACTTTTCAGTATAGCGACTGTAGCTCCTACACCTATTGCGTCTTTCGTACCATCAACAACTTTATCAATCTTTTTCCCAAGTTTTTTAAAGTATCCCATGTTTTTTCACTCCTATTATGCTGATATAAATTAAGTTCATTTATGGTCTTAGATTGTTTAAATAAATTTTTACAAAAGATATAAACTATTTGTTCAATATTAAATAGTTCATTGAACCCACAAGAAGTGATTCAACATCCGATTCCAATACCATTTTTAAAGAATTTTTCAAATAATAAAAATCATAATTTGACATATACCTACTACAAGAGTAATTGTAAGACTTTTTAAATCCTCAATAAATTTACATTCTTAAAACTATTTTCTATATAACACAAATTCATATGTAACATCTCTATTTTCATTTATAAACAATTATCTCTTCGCAACAAATTACAAAATCGTAATATGGAAAATTGATAATTTATTGTTATTATATAGTATTTTATCGGCTTATATCTAGTACTCTTTACTCTATTTTTGATATATATTCCCAATGATTTTCTCCCATTTCTGAGCGGAATACTTCGTAGTCCTTTTTAGCTGTTGATGTTATCTCCCCAGCAATCATGATACGGTTCACCTTTCATAATTTTAAAATTTTTTCAAAGAGTTAAACCCCTCGATATTTCTATCGAGGGTTCATTTAGGAACTACTTTAACTCTGTTTTTATTTTGCTACAGTCATAACATGATTAATAAAGAAATTAATTATATTTAAAGCTGAGTCTTTCATATTAGGATACTCTCTTTTAATTAAGGTTTTAACCTCTTGAGCTGATGTATCTAGTGGTAATGTATTCTCTCCTACTACTCTATTTCCTATGGCTATATGTCCAGATGCATAATCTCCAATTGCTATATCTGATGCCATGGCCGCTGCCCCTACAGCATATTTTCCAATAGCTAGTGCCCCAAAGGAAAATACTCCTATTGAAATTGCGCCAATTGAAATAATCCCTAGTGATATAGTTCCTACAGCTAACAATAATCCTATTGAGAAAAGTGCCAAGCTAATTAATCCAATAGATAAAAATCCAAAGCTTAAAAAACCAAAAGAGACAAATCCTAATGATAATATTCCATAAGATATGTTTCCTACAGCAACTATTCCTTTTGCCTTTTTGAATCCTCTTCCTATATTAATATGAACAAGTGGTAATCCAAATAATAATCTCTTACTTTTATATTCATATTCCAGTGAGCTTTTATTTACATTAATAACTACTTGTGAATTTTTATCACCTATTTTTACAGGTTCTTCCTTTTCATTTTGATAACTTTCCTTACTTTGTACAATATCAAAGTCATCCCCATCTTTAACTAAACTATCTATAGTTACATTATAAAGATCAGCTATAATTATTAATTTCTTTAAATCTGGTGTTGCTTGTCCAGACTCCCATTTTGAAATAGCCTGTCTTGATATTCCTAACCTTTCTGCAAGTTCTTCTTGAGATAGTCTATTCTTATTTCGTAAGAATTGTAATTTTTCAGCTAAGTTCATTCTCTTCACCTCAATAAGATTATATAAAATTCCCCTTTTTTAATCTACCAACTGATATTTTCTTTTTGTAAACTGGTGGTTGCACCCTAGTGTTCATGAGGTTTTGTCGTAGCCTATTATTAAAAATAATATTTTTTCACTTACTTACCATATTTAATATATCTATCTGTTATGTCGGCATTATCTTTATTATATAGTTTAATTTGTTTTACCTTATTACCTTGCTTTTGAATAATCATAAGGGATTTATCCTCTCCTATAAAGTTATCTCTCATAATTTCATCACTAGTTCCATCATCGTAAGTTATAATTAATTTTTTAATTTCGTCATTTTCATCCTTACCATATATTACTGAATACTTAGTCTCACCTAAGATTAAATAATCTTTAATGATAAACTCCTTTGAAGGCAATCCTCCGCTAAAATCCGTTATTACCTTATATCTATTTAATAATACTTTTTCTAATGCAATTATACCAATTCTCTCATTGCTTCCGTATAAACAGACTCTATAGTTACCCATATCACGTGATTCAATGTAATCTATTTTTTTCATTGGATATAACGAAGTCCTATCATATTTCAATATTTTAGCTTTAATAGCTTTTTCAGAGCCACTAACAGTATATATATTTGTTAATGTACTAGCCCAAATAACACAAATTAAAATTGGAGCTATTAACAAAGATACTGAAGAATATACTTTTCTTAGATCATTTTTAGAATAATACTCTATACCTGTACTTCTTTTCAGCTTTCGCTTTAATATTATATAGGAGTTTATAAACCTTACTAAAATAAATGATAATAGTAATATAGTAATTAATATTAAACTTATTGCTCCATATCTAGCATTTTGTAGAAAACTCAAGCTAAAAATGGAAACAAATTGAAGCCCATAAGCTATTAAAAATAATATTAGCCATTTACGAAGAAATATAATTTGTTCCATAGGTTCATTATAAATATCCGGCTCATTCTTATAACTAGCTGCGTCACCAACATATCTAAAATATTTAAAAAACCTTATTTTATATATAAATTCCCATCCACTTTCACTAAACAAATCGTAATATTCGTCTAAATCATTAATGTTTTTATTGAAATCAATTTTATATATGGTATCAGTACATGGTCCTTTTATAAATGTATAAACTCCTAAGTAATTTACCTTCTCAAAAAACCAACCTTTATTAGCCATCTCTCTAAGCCAATTCTCTTCTTTCTCTAAATCAAAAATGTAGAATAATTTAAATACTTTTTTAGTCCTCCTCAAAATTAACACTCCTTAGCATTTTTTTTGACTCTATAACTAAAGTCTCTAACCTTTTAAACTCTAATTTAACTACTTCTCTTCCTAATTCAGTTAGAATGTAATTCTTTTTTCTGTCTGCCACTAATGAATTATCCATAGCTTCAATCAGATTATCCTTTGCTAATTTTGATAGAGCACCATATAATGTACCTGGTGCAAGTACTATTCTTGAGTTCGTCATTTTCTCTACATTTTGCATTATTCCATAACCATGAAGAGGGTTCCACAATGATGTAAGAATTAGATAAGTTGTTTCTGTTAATGGTAGAAAGCTCTCTGCCGTCTTTTTCATAAATACACCACCAAATCTATTACGTACTTCTATATATCGTTTCTCTATATATCGTACTTCTATATATCGTATGTCTATATATTACTCCATATATTACCAAATGTAAATATATTCCTATTAAATTTATTAAAACTTAATAAAAAAGTAGCCTTACTCAGACTACTTTCATTTATACTACTTCTCTGCTATAACTGTAAGCCATTCACTATCTTCTTCAATATCATTGGAATATAAACCACTTATAACATTAACTTTGCTAAATCCATTTTCTAAAACTATTTCTTTAATAGTATCTATATTATAATCATGAAACCAATTCCTATAAACTTTTATCTCTGCATTATCTATCACTATAAATTGATCCAGCCAAATGTTATCACTATATCCAAATCCATCCTCAAAAACAATATGTGCTTCTCCTCTCCAGAATCCACATTCACTTACATACCAATTTTTATTTAATCCATTTATTCTTCTATGAACTGGTGTAGTCACATCAAAAATGAATAATCCTCCCGGCTTTAAAGCATTTTTAACCTTATCAAATAATAGATTTCTCTCTACATCCGAAAAAGTATTTATTTCACCATAGACTTGCATTACAGTATCATATTTTTCATTATAATTAATATTAAACATATCTTCACATCTATACTCTATATTAAGCCCTTGTTTATTTGCACTTTCTTTAGCATAATTAATTGAATTATTTGAGAAATCTATTCCTGTTACTTTATATCCATTCCTACATAATTCTTCAGCATATAACCCCGGTCCACAACCTAAATCTAATATTTGACCACTCTCATTAATAATCTCTTTTAAAAAAGTCACTGTCTTTTTAATTTTTTCAATATTCCTTGACGCTCTATCAGATTTATAATCTAAATGGGCCTTAAGCATTTGCTTTGAAATATATGGTTCAGTCCAGATATTCCCTGTTCCTTTTTCAAATAAGTTGGGTCTTTTACTTAATTTCGCTATTTCATTTATGATATTTCTTTTCATAATATTTTCTAAACTCCTTTTTATATATTTCTCTGTAATAGTAGAATATTTTTAAAATAAAAAAAGCTATAGATTTACTCTATAGCTTCATAAAATGATACATTTATTGCTTAGAGAGTAAAGATAAAATCATATAATAATAAATTGGCAACACAAAAAAACTATTATAAAAACAGCTTATACCAAAATATTTACTTATTGATTTTATTTTACTTCTCCGTGCCTACTTATGTTTTATGATTACTTAACACTAAGTTAGCCGAATAAATTACCACCTTTCATATTCATACTATTACATTAATACTATATCAAATTTCCATTATATTGTAAATATACTTAGATAAGAGAATGATAGCAGAGCTGAACAACACCTGAAGAAAACTTCTTAGTACTAATAAGCTTTAGACCTGATCTCTGCTTTATATCATTAAACAGAGGTTTCCCCTCTCCTAAAATGATAGGATGGATAGATAATCTATATTCATCAACTAGCCCTAAATTTAAAAAAGTTGTTATAAGACTTGCTCCTCCATAAAGCCAAATATCTTTACCTGGCTCATTCTTTATTTCTTTTACTTTTTCTACAATATTGCTACTTATTAGATTCGCACCATTATACTCTTTGTCAGATGTTTTTGAAAATACATATTTCTTCTTGCTATGTACTAAATCCCAAATTTCTTTTTCAGTATCTGATACTCCATCTTCTGGAACATATTGTCCCCATAATTCATAACTTTTACGTCCATATAAAATTGTATCAATATTATTTAAGAAATCAGTAAAGCCCATATCATTGTCCATAATACACCAATCAACTTCACCATTTGGCCCTTCAATAAATCCATCTAATGTCACGGCTAAATCTAAAATTATTCTTCTACCATTTCCAGAACTTAACATAGCATTTATCCTCCTCTTCAAAATAATATATTATGAATCGTATATATATACTAGATTATTATCTATATGTAATTATTCATCATATCCAATGGCAAAGCCTTCTTCAAAAGATTTTTGAGTTCCAATTGAAAAGCACTCAGCAATCTTTTTAGAAAATAATCCCTTGGCTTCTTCTTGCATACTAAGTACAGTCTTTATCATATGTTTATTGGCGTTATCAATATATTGCTCTTCCTCTCCATATTTTTTCATTCTACCTATTATGTACCCTTTTGCAAAAACTTCTCTTGCATAAAACATAACATACTTCTCCATAAATGGGCTTTGTTTTACTGCTTGGTAATCATGATCTGATATATTAGCATGATGTGATAATGCATTTCCCACTGTATATAAGATTTTATTAACTGCCTCATTATAATTTTCATTAATACGAGCTTCAATGCTTATTCTTGTAGTAGATAAAATGCCTTTGTTTTGGCAGTACTCAATTAAATCTTCAGCCAATAATTCCATACTTGGAATTAACCTATCAGTACCACTTCCAGCTAAATATCCATAATACTTAAGAAGAACTCTATTAATCATTTGAATTTTATCTTTTTCATTTTTATCTATGTATCCATTAAATATTAACGCAATAACATTAGTCATGTTTTTATTAATACATAAGGATTCTTTTGTAATGTCTTTAGGCTTATTTTCAGAATTTAATATTAAACTAACTTCTTTAGCTAAGCTTTCAAAAACATGTTTTTTTTCATCCTCACTAGATACATGAATTTGACTTTTTTCATCTACAAACTTTTTACCAAGACTATTTAATTGTTTCGATAATGTATCAGATAATTCTCCTATTGTTTTCCCATATTTATCAGGAGAATAATAAAACTTAAAAAAATTCTTTATAATACTCATAAGCATACCCCTATCTAATTATTTGCTGGTATATTATAACACAAATTAGAATTAATAATAATTATTTTAAATCTCCCCATATGAAAAACCGCAGAATTATATAGATATTCTTATTGTTAAAGAAAAAAGAGACCATTGCATTTGCAAAAGCCTCTTTTAGCTTAGTATTTATACATTTTTAGATATAAATTATTTCCACTCCTGAAAACTTGATATCACCAACTACAGTTAAAGTACTTGTAGTTATTTTATCATTTTTATTCTTTTCACTAAGAGAGCCTAGGAAACCACTAGTTCTATCCTCTACGTTCCAAGTTTTTGGCACATATAATTCAACTCCAGAAAAAGAAGCATCAATTCTAACTACTGCATTACCGTTACGTATAGTTGCGTTATCAAAATACACCTTCAAAGATCCAAAAGAACAATTAAAATCTGCTTGTTCGAAATTATCTGAGTTTATATATTTTATAGTAGAATTAAATGAACTTCCATATTTAACATGACTTTCATCTTCTACTTCAATTTTTTCAAACTTATAGTCATCCCAATGATGCCTATTGTGAATCCATCCAGCACGTTTATGAAAAATCATAGAAAGACCAACACTTCCTAGTAATGCTGCAAATAATACAGTCCATGGAGTAATACTTGTAATTCCCAATTGGTCATCATATATTATACTGATAAACGCTAATGGAAATAAAATGCCTGGAAAATTCATACGAGTTAAGCTTTTAATAATAATTACTACTAAAAATACTGTTAATAATAAACTAAATACATTTATATCAGGGAAGTATCCTAGCTTACTTACAATTAAAAAAACTCCGCATAGTATAAATACTAATCCCCAAAAAATTCTTTCTCTTTTCATATCATTTCCTCTTTTCTAATAATTTAATTTTTAATGGTTTGTAGTAATATCTTGAAACATATACCTGCTTATGGGTATTTTGAAATTCAACCTTACTTGATGATGATATACTGCGTGTTATGGAGTAAATATGATTTGTATTCAGAATTGTGGATTTTGAAACTCTCATAAAATATCCAGGTAAGAATTCTTCAAGTTCATAAAGTTTATATTTCACATTGTATATATTGTCAACGGTATGAGCACAAATATAACTTTCTTCTGTTTCAAAGAATAAAATCTCATCTAAGGAAAGATAGTATTCTGTATCTCCTTTATAGAAAGTTATATTCTTATTTTGTGACAATATATCGTTAAGCGAAACTTGAATATTCTTAACTTCATCATTCAGTTCACTGCATCTAATGATAACTTCATTTTCTTCAATTTTATTATCTACTTCTATTCGTATCTTCATATTTTCACTCCCCACATTTTTTATTATATGGACTGTTTTCCCCCTTGTAAATATAACTTAAGCAAGTGGTTATTTATTGCTTGTAAGAGGTATGTTTTTTATACAGATATTGCACTAGGCCATTACATATTATTGTGAAAAATAAAGAACTCACTATTATATAGTGAGTTCTTTATTAATTAAACTTCAAAATAACCTGATGCCCTCATAATTTCATTTCCATCTATTATTGTAGCCTTTTCTATTGAAACTCCAGTTTTTCTTAAATATGCCTGTACTGCGTGATATCCCACCGCATAACCTCCACAAAATGGCATGTCAAAATCCATAGTTTCAGGCATCATTGGGTGCTTTCCAAAGATATATTTACGTACTTCCATAAAGCCTTTAACATCAAGTGCTTTTGAAGTTATACTTCTTGCTTTTTCTAAATCAGTACCTTGTAGACCCGTTACCCAAAGACCGATAAACTCTTCACCATACAAACTAGCCGCAAAGCTTTCAGCCAATCCTTCAACTGCAAGGTACTTTCCAACTGTTACATCAGTCATAAAGTTCCATTTCGCATTATAGAAAAGAACGTTATGATGAAATTCATGAGCTACACATGCATTTAACTTTGGTAGGTTCTTTTCATTAGGATCAATTATTATTTGTATAAAACCAGGTATAGAACCCATACCTGTATACCCTTCCACGTTAGCTAAAAATTCCGGATTTCCTAAAAAGATTCCTACTACAACTTTTTCAGGTAATGGAATAGAAGCTTTTTCAAAGTGCTCTACTGCTGTTTCCATAGCTTTTCTTGCATTATTCCAAGCGTCTGCCTTTTCAAGCTTTTCTAACATCTCTATTATCTTTGAGTCGCGGCCAAATAACTCTATACACCCCATTGCCTCAGGTGTCTTTGGCATATGCATTTTATCAAACATTGGATTAAAAGGTTTTACTAATTCTCTGCTAAAGAAATCTCTTCTCTCTCCTTCTGCTAAATTAAGCATTTGTTTATATAAACTTAAAGTATCCTGTATTATTATTTTCATTAAAATCATCTCCTTATAATTCATTTGAAACTGTGATATCACTTATTACAATTTCGATTATAAAGTATGACGTCGCGTGAAGGTCAACAAGAAAATTAATTTATTTTTTTCCTTTATGGATGGCTTCAACGCTACAACATTTAACTAATTATCCTAAATATATAAACAAGCAAAACCCCTGGACATTTCTGTCCAGGGGTTGATTCGTCTACCTTTATATCTTTTTAACAAATTCAGACTTCAGTTGCATAGCACCAAAACCGTCAATTTTACAATCAATATTATGATCTCCATCAACTAGACGTATATTTTTTACCTTTGTTCCCATTTTTATAGCTGATGAACTTCCTTTAACTTTTAGATCTTTAATTACTGTTACAGAATCACCATCACTTAGGATATTTCCATTAGAATCTTTCACAATATTTTTATCTTCACTATTTTCAGTTTCTATTTCTAAATTCCATTCATGTCCACATTCTGGGCAAATAAACAGACCTCTATCTTCATATGTATATTCTGAATTACATTTTGGGCAACTTGGTACATTACTCATTCATTCATTCCTCCTACGTTTTGTTACCTAAGGCATATAATTTTTTACATGCTTAAACATACTATCATAGTTTTGAAATATTTACAAACCTTGACCTTACTTACCTTAAGGCATTTTACCTAAATCCATAGGTTGTAAGGCTTCTTGTATTTCAATTAAAGTTTTATCCAAGCTACTTTCAACAGCAGCTGTTACTGCTCCTTCTACGATAGGACAATCTATTATTTTTACTTTATCTATCATTTCAGTATCTAAAAATTCTATAGCCATTTCAGCATTCATAAAAGCACTGCCTAAGTCAAAAATTATAATTACCCCATCTTCTGTATAAACTCTTTCTATTCCATTCATTATTTTTTCAATATCTGTACCTATACTTCCGTCATATGCTCCTCCAGCTGCCGCAATAGGTACATTAGGTACCATTTGCTCAACTAACTCTTTTACCCCTTTTGCTATATTTTCACTATGTGAAACTATTACTAACCCTACCATGTATACTCTCCTTTTTGAAGTTATCTAAACATGATTAATACAAAAATTTTTAATTAAATGCTTGGTATATAGTCTCTAGCATTATAGCAGATGAAGTAGCTCCAGCATCTTGGTGTCCTATACTTCTAAGACCTAAGTAACTAGCTCTCCCTTTTTTTGCTATAATATCCTTAGTATGTTCAACACCTTTAAATGCTGCTTCCTTAGCCAATCTAAGTACCTCTTTTGCTTCAAGTTCTTTTGATATTCCTTCCCTCACAGCTTTCAAAGCAGGTTCTAGTGCATCTATCATAGTTTTATCCTCTGCTTCACTTCTGCCCCTCATCTTTATACCCTCAAGGGCATAATATAGCATCTCTCCAAAATCATTTATATCTATTTCTGTTTTCCCACTTACACATCCAGCCGCTTTCATAAAAGCTGTCCCATATAAAGGCCCTGATGCACCTCCTACATTAGTAACTAATGCCATTCCAGTCTTCTTTAAAATACCTGCAATATCCTGTCCATCATCCTCTTTTAGTTTTTCTACCACAGCCTTAAATCCTTTACACATATTTAAGCCATGATCTCCATCTCCAATAGCTGCATCTAATTCTGAAAGATAAGCCTTATTTTCTTCCAACTTTATATTTATTTTTTCTAATACCTCTATAACCTTTTTCCCATCTATACTCATAACATATATTCCTCCACCTTATATACTTTTAAAAGCTGGTGTATCTGCGGTCGCATCTAGTAGTTCCTTTAATTCACTATCAAGCTTTAATATAGTTATAGAAAAGCCAGCCATCTCTAGTGATGTCATAAATTCTCCTACAAATGTTTTATGAGTCTTTATACCTTTTCCTTCTAGTATTTCATTTACCTTTTTATTAACAATATATAATTCCATAAGTGGAGTTGATGCTAACCCATTAACCATTACTGCAACTTCTTCTCCTTTATTTAGCGGAGAATCTTCTAAAATTTTATTTACTAAGTGTTCCGCAATTTCATCAGAAGATTTTATTTTCTCTCTATGAGTCCCAGGTTCCCCATGTATCCCCATTCCAATTTCCATTTCCTCTTCACCTAAAGTAAAGTTTGGTTTACCTGCTGCTGGGACTATACATGAAGAAATCGCCATTCCCATACTTCTTACATTTGCTATTACCTTTTCTGCAACTTCTGTAACTTCATCTAAAGAAGCTCCAGTTTCAGCCTTTGCTCCTGCTATCTTGTGCACGAATATTGTGCCTGCTATTCCTCTTCTTCCAGCTGTATAGGTGCTGTTTTCTACTGCTACATCATCATTAACTACGACAGCGTTTACATTTATCCCCTCCATTTCAGCCATTTCCTTTGCCATCTCGAAATTCATTATATCTCCAGTGTAATTCTTAATTATAAGTAAAACTCCTTTTCCTGAATCAGTAGCTTTTATAGCTTCATATACTTGGTCAGGTGTAGGTGACGTAAATACTGCTCCTGCAACTGCTGCGTCAAGCATTCCCTTTCCTACATATCCTCCATGTGCAGGTTCATGACCACTTCCTCCTCCACTAACTAATGCTACCTTACCGTTAGCAGTTCTATTTACTCTAACTAATACATCTGCATTTTCTAATTTCTTTATATATTGTGGATGAGCTGCAACCATTCCTTTTAGCATGTCCTCAACTACTAAGTCCGGATTGTTTATAATTTTTTTCATTAAACCCTTCCTCCCTTTAAATATAAAAAATTAATTATAAATAAATTAGAAATCTAATTATTCACCTTATATTTCATATAACCCTTAAAATCTCTCTTTAATATTATTGTATTCACTTTATTAAACTTAAATTATTAACTCCTTAATTATTTCAAACATAAAATCACCTCAAAATATAATATGAGGTGATTTTAATTAATATTACTTATGTAACTTTATCAACTTATTTTTTATATTAACCAATAAAGAATTAAGTAACGTGCGATTTTAAATATCGCACGCTTTACTACATTTTATAAAATAACTATCCGTCTTAATAAAAATCAATTGTTGCTATTACTTATAATCCTTATGGCATTTATCACAATCAGGTGGTATCGGAATACTCTGTACAAAATGAAAAATGTTTTCTGGATCATATTTTGCTTTAACTTTCTTAAGCCTAGCAAAATTATCACCATAATATTCCTGACCATAATTCTTTATTCCTAAGTCTGGTACATTGACGTATGAGCCAGTTACATAAGGTCTTAATTGTTCCCGTGTTTGTTGGACAAGCTCAATATTCTTTTGTGTTTCACATGGATCAGTCCATGAGGCATCCCACTCCAAATAATATTTAGTATTGCGCCAGAAAAAAGCCGTAGCCTGTGGAGGTACCTGGTTCATTGCTCCTCCAGAGTTTAAGAAAAAGAAATTAGATTCGCTTCCTCTTGCTTTTTCTAAAAAGTTTCGTATTGCATTAATTCCATCATCAGGAAGCATTTGTTCTACCCAAGAAGAAGACCAGGTAGTGTTTTGATTGTCAAATAGAGGTTCATTCGGAGCCCAAAAATCTATCGCCTCTAGTAGTGAAACCTCATCAACAAACACCTTTACAGGAGATCCTACATCTGTCAAAGTTGTTATCAATTTCTCCAGTTCTTCTTTTGGACCAAGGAATATACCCTGTGAACGTAGAAGTCCATTGGTTTTTGAATATATCTCTAATATTGTACCAAGTCTTTTATCTACAGAAGGAGACCATCTTTGCCAAGCATCTATAACTTCATTCAATTGCTCCCATGGCCATATTATTTGAAATATTCCAACTTTAAATGGTGCTGGACGCACTTTAAAAGTGTAGGAAGTAATAATTCCGAAGTTTCCTCCTCCACCTCCGCGAATTGCCCATAACAAATCAGAATTTTCATCTTCACTAACATTTAGAATATCACCATTGGCATCAACTAAAGTAGCTGATAGAATATTGTCTGATATAACTCCTGCTGTTCTCTGGATTGCAGTAATTCCTCCACCAGTACTTATGCCTCCTATACCAACTGTTGAACTATCTCCAAATGGAGCCAAGATTCCTATCTGTGCAAGCATCCTTACAAGTGCTCCTACACGTATTCCTGCTTCAACAGTAGCAATTCCTAATGACTTATCTAGTTCAACCTTTCTCATTAAACTGGTATCTATTACTATGCCTCCGTTTGTTTGCGAAAAATCTTTTGCCAAAGCATGCCTACCACTTCTCATACGAATGGGCACATTATTCTCACGAGCCCATCTTACGGCATTTACAACATCTTCATTCTGCTGTGCGAATACAAATACAATGGGGTATGCATTGGTAAATGGATTCCAGTTCATACGAGCTCGCTGGTATCCTGGATCATTAGGATATATTACTCTTCCCGTTAACTTTGTCTTTTGTTTCATTCAATCACCCTCTATTTTGAATTATTCTATCTTGATATCAAATAATCGACTAACTAAAGTTACCTTATGTTATATAATATGGCCTTTAATTAGTTTAGTTCCATCTTTGATTCAGGTGAAATAGATTTACTCTGACATAAGATCATCAAAAGTACATTTATCACCTTAAAATTCATATAGAGGATTTCATACTTTATTGTTTTTAGTTTATTAAACAAAACTCTTTAAAATATCATCTCATAATACCTTCCTATATTTGCTTCTAACTCTAACAAATCTAAATTTCTTCCAAGTCTTATACTTTCCTTTCCATCTATATATAGCAGAAATACTGGAACTGAAAATATATTGTACTTTGCTGCTAAGTCTAAATGCCTCTCTGCATCTATTGCCCCGCACTTGATATTAGGATACTTTATTAATATATCTTCAATTTTAAGCTTAATGACCTCGCAAGCTCCACAGGTATTTCCACTAAAATAAATCACAGCCATTCTATTATTTTTTATTAAATTGACTATTTCATTATCACTATGTAATTTATTCAATTATTTACACCTCTTTATGGTAGATTTCTACTAATGTTTTTAAAGACATTACTCTATCTTCGCCTAATATTATACCTGCCGCATTAAATAGTTTTCTGTCTTCTGTTATTAATATAAGACTTTCTTCCAAAGTACAGGCATATAAAATAATCAAATCAATCCGAGATAACTTATTCACCTCTTCAAAATATGCATTTCCTTTCTTTGAGTATTTTATATCAAGCATTTCATAAAACTCTTCAATTCTACTTTTATCAATATCCCTAATAAAAGAAAGCAGGCTACAAAATCTCTCAGATAATACTTCTTGTCCTTTATAAATTCTTCTTTCTTTAATCACAAGTTCTTCACTTATCTCTCTTAGAATCGCAATTTTATCATATTTAATAAGTTTGTCTAAAACACTTGGATACTTACTCCAAAGTCCTATTATGACATTAGTATCTAGTAAATATTTCATCATAATTATTACTCCTAAAATTGTGACATAAATAGATGGTAAAACACTTAATTCCCATGAAATTCGGATAATTTTTAATATTTTATAGCAGTTTATCTTTATTTTTCCTTAATATTGGATTAAAATTATTATTATCTACGAATAAAAAAGGAATACTATTTTTCGTAATATGTTCTTTTTATAACTTAATTATACAGAATAAGAGAGGTAAAACTATGTCAAACGAAATTAATTCTTCTAATTTTATAAGAAATATAGTCCTAGAGGATCTAGAAAGCGGCAAACACAAAGAGATTATTACCCGCTTCCCACCTGAACCAAACGGATACTTACATATTGGGCATGCTAAATCTATTCTTTTAAACTTTGGTTTAGCAGGAGAATTTAATGGAAAAACTCACTTAAGATTTGATGATACTAATCCAGTTAAAGAAGATACTGAATATGTTGAATCAATTAAAGAAGATGTAAAATGGCTTGGCGGAAATTGGGATGAACTTTTCTTTGCATCTAATTATTTTGATACTATGTATGAAAAAGCTATTTTATTAATAAAAAAAGGTTTAGCCTATGTTTGTGATTTAACAGCTGAAGAAGCTAAAGAATATAGAGGTACATTAACTAAACCTGGTAAAGAGAGTCCATATAGAAATAGATCTGCTCACGAAAACTTAGATTTATTTGAAAGAATGAAAAATGGTGAATTTGCAGATGGTGAAAAAGTTCTTAGAGCAAAAATAGATATGGCTTCTCCGAACATAAATATGAGAGATCCGATCATCTACAGAATATCTCATTCTACACATCATAATACTGGTGATAAGTGGTGTATATATCCAATGTACGACTTTGCTCATCCACTAGAAGATGCTATAGAACACGTAACTCACTCTATTTGTACTTTAGAGTTTGAAGATCATAGACCACTTTATGATTGGGTTGTGCGTGAATGTGAAATGGAAGCTACTCCAAGACAAATTGAATTTGCAAGATTAAACATGACTAATACCGTTATGAGTAAAAGAAAACTTAAACAATTAGTTGATGAAAAAGTTGTTGATGGATGGGATGACCCAAGAATGCCTACTATCTCTGGATTAAGAAGAAAAGGTTGTACTCCTGATGCATTAAGAAATTTCTGCACAGCAATTGGAGTTGCAAAGGCTAATTCTGTTGTTGACTCTCAAATGTTAGATTATTTCATAAGAGAAGATTTACAACTTAAAGCACCACTAGCTATGGCTGTATTAAATCCTCTTAAGCTTGTAATAACTAACTATCCTGAAAACGAAACAGAAATGCTTGAGATAGAAAATAACTCTAAGGATGAAACACAAGGAACTAGATTGGTTCCATTCTCAAGAGAATTATATATTGAAAGAGAAGATTTTATGGAGGTTCCTCCAAAGAAATACTTTAGACTATTCCCTGGTAACGAAGTTAGATTAAAGGGAGCTTATTTTGTTAAATGCAACGAAATAATTAAAGATGAAAATGGAGAAGTAATAGAAATTCACTGTACCTATGATCCAGAAACTAAGAGTGGTTCAGGTTTCACTGGTAGAAAAGTAAAAGGAACTATTCACTGGGTAGATGCTAAATCTTGTGTTCCAGCTGAATTTAGATTATATGAACCATTAATATTAGATGATTCTGAGGAAGGTGAAGATAAGCACTTCTTAGAACAAATAAATCCAAACTCAATGGAAATATTGCAAGGTTTTATCGAGCCAACTGCTATTAAAGATGCTAAACCTCAAGATAAGTTCCAAATGGTTAGAAATGGTTTCTTTAATATAGATACTAAGTATACTACTCCTGAAAAATTAGTATTTAACAGAATAGTATCATTAAAATCATCATTTAAATTAAGCTAATATTCTTTTTTATATAAAATACCGTGCTAACTAAATAGCACGGTATTTTTAACTCTTCTAATATTTATGATAATTCGCTTAATTCTCTACTACATCTCTTTAAGAAACTCAAGATGGATATTGTTATTATAATTGATGCTATAAAAAATGCAAAAACTAATATTATTGCTAGAATTGGTATAAAAATTAATAGTAATACAACCCAGACTGCAATTTGTAAAATCAAAAACTGTTTCCACTTTTTAAGAGAATCTTCTGCTAGTTCATATCTTTCTTGTCTATGTGCAATTTCGTGGATTCCCATAAATAAGTTATATACAACTAATAAACTTATCACGAGAGATGCTATTCCTACAATAAAGCTAAGAATTCCAAGTGACCCAAAGTGAATACCTTCTGTATGAGTTGGCATCTCATATATAGAGAATATTGATACCACTATCATTACTATATTATATTTTGAAGCTACTTTAAAATAATCACTACTTGAATTTAAATCTTTAAATCCAACTGCAAACAATATATACCCAATTATATCCGGAAAAATATCAAAACCTTGAATTCTAAAACCAAGCATTATAAATATAAAGCCCCAGAAAAATTTATTTAACCCTTTTTCAACCATATAATTTCTCCCTCATATTTCCCAATTAATTTTAAACTACTTCACACTTTTAATAACTACCGGTTCAAATCTATATTTTTGCTCTATATTAGGATATTTTTCTTTATCAACTTCACTTAAAAACATATCTATTGGCCTTGCATATACTCCACAGTCTCCATATAGAGCTTTATATACAACTAGTTCATCTCTAGTTTCTGAATGAACTGCTATATCAATTAATAAATATAAATCTCCTTTAAAATGTCTAAATATAGTTCCTTTATACTCTATTAAATTTATGTTTTGCATGTTTTTCTCCTTTCATTGTGCAAATTACTTATTCACCCATATCATCAATTAGCCATGGTGAATTTTCATTTTCCCTTATAACATAAAACCACCAATCATATACCCCGCTATCTTGCGGTCCTACCCCATTTTCAAAATATTTTACTTCATACTTTACTTTATAAACCTTGAGGTTATTTTCTGTAGTATTATTTACGCTTCCTCTTCCATTTTGTAAATACCCTTTTTTCACATCTTCACTATTTTCTTCTTTGATATCTACTATATTTATACTTTCTAAATTCTCAAAACCCCAAACAACATTAGGAGTATCGTGCCATTTTGTTAGTGTTTTAAGAATCTCTTTTTTATTTTTTTCATTTCTGTACTTAAAATAATTTTCTACAACTTGTTTTGGCTCTAATGATTTTTCTTTAGAATTTGAAGTTAGTGCTTGTACTCCATAATACCCAATACTAACTGACACTAACAATAAGACTATTAAGAATACCCTTTTTCTCATTTATTCACCTCGATAACATAAATTGAGACATATCCAAATTATAACATTTAATTCTGCTTAAATACATCTAAATATTAAAGGACTCCACAAAATAATTGTGAAGTCCTGAATCTTTATATATTTAAGAATTTTTCAAATCTTGATCTAGTTTTTTCTTCACCCATAATCTGCATTATAGTATAAAGGTCTGGTGTGTTAGTTCTGTGTGATAATGCAATCCTCACTGCCCCAGCCACATCAGATATCATACCTTTATATTGGTCTGGATTTGCTTTAAATTCTTTTCTATTTGCACAGTAACCAAGTCTAGTTCCAATTTCTTTTAAATCTTCAAACCAAGCTTCTTGGCTTCCTGCATTAAAGTTAAATTCATTTTTATAAACTTCAATTACAGCTTTAGCATCTTCAAGTGAAAGTCCTTTTGGCATTTCAATTTGTTCTGCTGTTTCTTTGTCAAATAATTCATCAAAGAAATAGAATACTTTTTCTTTTACTTCATCCCATTTTGCATAGTCTTTTCTTGGCTTTGGACCTTCTTTGTCTATATTGAATATCTCTTTAGCCATAGCTTCATTTTCTGTAACTAATTTATACATTTCGCTATCAAACTCTTTAGCCCAAGCAGTATAAATTTCATAAACATCATTAGCTTTCATAGCAGCAATACGATCCTTAGATACATCATTTAATTTTACTAAGTCAAATAATGCTCCGCTCTTACTCATTTTTTCCAAATGAATCTCAAATTCATGATAATCAGCTGTTGGATTTTCTGCTCTCCAATCCTCGAAGGTTGAGTTTATGATATTTAATAAATACTCTATTACAGTTACTGTTGGATATCCAACTTCTTTATAATAAGAAACTGCCGCTTCTGCATCTTTTCTCTTTGAAAGCTTTCTCTTTGATCCGCCATCTTGCTTCATTATAGTTGGTATATGAGCATATCTTGGAGCTTCAAAACCTAATACTTCAAATAATTGAACATGTATTGGAAGAGATGATAACCACTCTTCTCCTCTTATTACATCTGTAGTTCTCATTAAGAAATCATCTATTGCATGCGCAAAGTGATATGTAGGAAGTCCGTCACCTTTAATAAGTACTATATCTTGATTATTTTCTGGGAAAGATATATCCCCTTTAATTAAATCATGGAATTCAACCCTATTTTCAGGATTTCCTGGAGACTTTAATCTTATTATATATTTCTCTCCAGCTTCAATTCTCTTAATTGCTTCTTCTTCTGTTATATTTCTAAATTTAGCATATTCACCATAATAACCTGGAGTTATTTTGTTAGCCACTTGTTTTTCTCTAAGTTCAGCTAATTCTTCTGGTGTGCAGAAACATGGATAAGCTAATCCTTTTTTAAGTAAGTCTTTAGCAAAAGTATTATATATTTCTGCTCTTTGACTTTGTCTATAAGGACCATATTCTCCTTTATAAGTATCTTGACCTGTCATTCCTTCATTAAAATCCATTCCAAAGTTGTGCATAGTTGCTATAGTATCTTCAATGGCACCTTCAACTTCTCTCTTTTGATCAGTATCTTCTATTCTTAAATAAAATACACCCTCAGATTGGCTTGCTAATCTTTCATTGATTAATGCAGCAAACACTCCTCCAATATGTTGAAATCCAGTTGGGCTTGGCGCATATCTTGTAACTCTAGCACCTTCTATTAAATTTCTTTTTGGATATTTTTCAATATAATATTCTGTTGAATGATTAACTTCTGGGAATATCATATCTGCTAATTTTTCAAAACTCATCCTCTACATCTCCTTTAAAACTTTAAAATAAAAAAAGCCTTCATCCTAAAAATCTTAGGACGAAAGACTAACTTCCGCGTTACCACCTAAATTGATTAAAATATTAATATACTATTTTAATCCTCTTAATTATCTTTAAGGGAATAACCCCATAAATATACTACGCCTAATAGGCTTTCTATTTATTGCTCAAAAGCTTCCTTCAATAGATTTAAATTCTAGGATTTCACCCTCCCTAGATCTCTAAGATTTAATTTTCTATTTACTCTTCTTTTTCAATGCTCTTAATTAAATATATAATTTTAAATTAATATTTACCAAATACAAAACAATTATACAGTTTGAATAAATGATTGTAAAGGAATTTTTATGTCATCATAATATACTCATATATTTTATATGGAATATAATCTATTTCAGTAGTGTTTATAGAATAAATAATATAATTTCCTCTTCTTTCTTTAATCACTAGATTCCCTTCTTGCATGACTTTTAAGGCCTTAGAAACTGCAGCCTCTGTGATATTTAAAATTTTGCTTAGTTCTTGAGTGCTCTTTCCTTTTTTAGATATCTCTTTAAGAATTTTAAGTCTAGTACTATCTCCAAGTGCCTTAAGTGTTCTTTCCAAGTCTAACGGACTTTCCTTCTCATATGAACCTAAGTCAATTAAGTGTGTTAAATATAGATTATCACCTATTATTCCAAGCATAAGGTGAGGACTTACAAATGTAGAGGAATTTATTGTTATGCATTTAAGTTTTTCTCTATTTACTACATATTCCTTATTTTTAATGAACTTAATCTTCTCATCATTAAACTGTATTCTTTCGTGTATAGAGTCAACTATATAAAATATTCCCTTTTCTCGTCCTAATGCTGCTTGTTTTTTAAGAACTCTTGTAATTATAGGCTCTATATATTTAAGCTCTTCTTGAAATATCTCAATATAAAACCTTTTTAGTAGTTCCAAAAATGATAGATAGTCTCTTTGTGTAATTCTTTTATCATACTCTTTAAATATCTTATTTACCTTATAAATTGAGACATTTGATAAGAATTCTATGGAACTTAATATACTTAAATCATTACACTCTTCAAAATAGCTGCAGAAATCCATCACTATGCAATATTGATTAGTAAGCTCTCCAAAATTCATAACTTCTTCTAAAAATTTATTATCAGTCTTTTCTTGAACCTTTTGCACCCACTGCTTTCTATGTAAATGATGCTCTGGAGAAGATAATACATGCATAGCGCAAAACATTTCATAAAGCGGTGAATACTTAAACTCACATAATATTCCTTTTTCATAAATTACATCTATCTTCATATTACCTCTAAAAATAAGTGAAATTACCTGTTTTCCTGCTGTGAACCTCTACTATTTTTATTATTTTTATACAAGCAAAGTATAATAACGCTATTATACTTACTCCAATAATAATAAAGTTTGTTATCCCACTTAATGAACTTCCTTTTAATATAACATTTCTAACTGCTTCAATTGCATAAGTTAAAGGGAATAATAAACTTATTCCTTTTGCCCAAAATGGAAACACTGATGTTGGTACCTTTACTCCAGAAAATATCTCCATAGGTTCTTCTAAAATTGTAAATAAAAATCCTGAATCCCTTGAGAATAAAAACAAAGAATTTAAAAGCATCCCCCATATAACAGCCATTGTTAAAGTTATTATAAAAACCACCATTAAGGAAAGATAATTAATATTCAACACTTCTCTTTTAAATATTAGAACACCTAAGGTAAATATCACCATAAATATAACGCTCTCAAATAATGAAGATAAAGCATTTCCTAAAATAACTCCTTGTCTTGTGGCTGGGGATAAATAAATAAGCTCTAATGTACCACTCATCCTCTCAAAAGAAAAATTCCAAGCGGATTGCACTAAGCTTCTAAACAGGCTCATAGTCATATATCCTAATACTATAAATACTACCACATTTTGTTCATTTAAGTAATTAATATTACTATTATTTATCTTAAAAGGCTTAAAGCTATAGTATGATGTTATAAAACTTAAAATAGGCCATATAAATAATGAAATGTATATTAATTTGCTATGGAAATAATTAAGATGCTGCTTTTTCATTTCTCCAATAACTACTTTTACAAACTGTTTCATAGCTATGCCCCTTTCTTTGAAAGCTTAATTATTGTATCCTCAAGTCTTGGAACTATCTCGTAAAATTCTTTTATAATTGCTCCCTTGCTTGAACAAATTTTAGATATATCTAGACTTAAGTTCTTTGAACTAATAATTTTATAGGAATTTTCCTCTTGCTCTATTTCTACAGTATTGTCTTTTAAAATAAGGTTATTTAGCATATGCGATTTAAATTCACCTGAATTATTATGAAGTGTTAATTTATATACTATCTTTGTAAATACATCCTTAGATAACTCTTTAACTGTTCCTTGCTTTATTATTTGTCCCTTATCTAAGACATATATATAATCAGAAAGTTCCTCAACCTCATCCATATAGTGTGAGGTTAATAATATTCCCTTCCTATTTTCCTTTGACAATAATTTTACATGTTCTCTTAATTCTTTAGATACCACTGCATCTAATCCCAATGTTGGTTCATCCATAAATATATAGTTTGGATCATTAATAAGACCTCTAGCTATTTGCAATCTTTGCTTCATTCCCTTTGAAAATTCTTCTACTTTCTTATCCTTGCTTTCTTGTAAGCCTACTAGATTAAGTAAGTAATCTATTCGCTTTTTTAATATATCATTTGGTATTCCATATAGTTGTCCATAATACCAAAGGTTTTCATTTGCAGTTAGCCTCCAATATATCATCCTTTCCCCGCCAGCTATCATATTAATCTTACCTTTTATAATCCTGGGATTTTTAACAGCATCTACTCCATCAAGAAAATATTCACCAGATGTAGGTGAAAGTAACGTAGTTAACATTTTAATAGTTGTTGTTTTTCCAGCTCCATTTATGCCTAAAAGCCCAACAATCTCGCCTTCATTTATTCTTATTGAGACATCTTTTACGGCTTCTACACTTACCTTTTCATTTCTAAATAACCCTTTACTTGTTTTTGTTTCATATATCTTTTTCAAATTATTTGCTTCTATCATATTTAACACCTACCCTTGAATTTTTTCTAATGCTATAAATTCTATTCTTTTAAGACTTAAGAATCCAATTATTATATAAACTGTACTTAATATAAACACATAAATTATAGTATTGCTTTGTTCAAATATATCCTTACCTAATATTGCCGTTCCCCTTATTAAATTTGAAATTTCTGTTACAGGTATTAATTCCCCTATACTTCTAATCACTTTAGGTAAATACTCTGTTGGAAAAGTAATTCCGCATAATAAAAGCATGGATACAAATAAAGTATTTTGAGAAATATATGTATCTCTTGTATATAGCATTATTGATGCAAGTACCATAGATAATCCAAAAAAGCCATATAAGGCCAAGATAATAATTAATATAAAGGATTTTACATTCATATTTGATAAATTAAGACCAAAAGGTAATGCAATTATCAAGGATACCATTACTTCAAAGGTAGTAGCCACAGTTTGCTGAAGCATATTCCCCAAAAAATATTCTCCTCTTCTAAATGGGGTAATCATTAAACTCTCCAAAGTTCCTTCTCTTAGTTCTGTAATAAGACTTCTACTAACATTTAGGCAGGTTCTAACCACAAAAATATACGTAAGAGAACCTAATATAACATAGCTCATATAATCTCCTGTGCCTGCGAATTTTAGAAAATCATCTCCAACCTCTCCATTAAAAAGCATCTTATACATAAACAATGCTCCTACTACAGTGTAAAAACCTGTTAAAACATTCCCAATGAAAAAATCTTTTGGATAAGCTCTTAACATTACAATAAAATTCCTTTTAAATGTTGCTACTAATACCTTCCCCCTCATTTTCATCTTCCTTCCTGATTTGATTAACTTTTTAGTTAATCAAATTGCGTATTTATTATTCCGGAAGCATTGTAAATTGTTAGGAATAATTTGTCAACATATTAGAAATAATAAGTTTTATATTACTTTTAAAGGAGGTGAACAAAATGAAACATGTTACAGCATTGATTGTTAAATTTGTTATGGTTGCAATTGTATTAGAAATTATTCTATCTATGCTTACATATTTAACTTTTACAGAAACCTTATATATAGCTGCTGCAGTAACAATCGTTGCGTATATATTGGGAGATCTTATTATATTACCTGCCTCAAACAATATCGTTGCAACCGTTTCCGATGTGGTATTATCACTTGTAGTAATCTACTTATTCGATTTCATTTGGAATGGTAAGGGAATATCTATAACTGATGCGTTAATTGCTGCAGTTGTAATAGGCGTAGGTGAATGGATTTTTCACAAATATGTTGCAAAAAATGTTTTACCAAATAATAAAGAACACTTAGATTAATATAATCTTTTTTAGAGGTGTGAACATGGAAAATGTTTTTGATTATGAGGATATTCAGTTAATTCCTTCAAAATGTATTGTAAATAGCAGATTAGAATGCGATACAAGCGTGGTTTTAGGTAACCATACTTTTAGATTACCAGTTGTTCCAGCGAATATGCAGACTATTATAGATGAGAAAATAGCCCTTTACTTAGCCGAAAATGGCTATTTTTATATTATGCATAGGTTTAATCCTGAGAAACGTATAGATTTCATTAAAGATATGAAATCACGAGGCTTACTCACCTCAATCAGTGTTGGAGTAAAAGGTGAAGAATATGAGTTTATAAGGAATCTTGCAGCTGACAACCTTATACCTGATTACATAACTATAGATATAGCTCACGGCCACGCAAATTCAGTTATAAGTATGATTCAGCATATTAAAAACCTTTTGCCTGATAGTTTCTTAATTGCAGGAAATGTAGGAACTCCAGAAGCAGTTAGAGAGTTAGAACATGCTGGAGCTGATGCTACAAAGGTAGGAATCGGGCCAGGAAAAGTATGTATTACTAAGATTAAGACTGGCTTCGGTACTGGAGGTTGGCAGCTAGCAGCTCTTCGTTGGTGTGCAAAGGCTGCAAGTAAGCCTATTATAGCAGACGGAGGAATTCGTACACATGGAGATATCGCTAAATCTATTAGATTCGGTGCATCAATGGTAATGATTGGTTCATTATTTGCCGGACATGAAGAATCTCCTGGAGAAACAATTGAAATGGATGGTAAACTTTATAAAGAATATTTTGGTTCCGCCTCAGAATTCCAAAAAGGTGAAAGAAAAAATGTTGAAGGCAAAAAAATGTATGTTGAATTCAAAGGTTCAATAAAAAATACCTTAATTGAAATGGAACAAGATCTTCAATCATCAATTTCCTATGCCGGAGGGAATAAATTAGATGCAATTCGCACTGTTGACTACGTAATAGTTAAAAACTCAATTTTTAATGGAGATAGGGTATATTAATACAAAAAAATCGTCAAGGCGATTATGAGCCGTCGATTTTTTTCTGACATCTGCCTTTCCGAGCGTATGCAAGGAAAAATGGCAGGCGACTAATTTCTATTTTTTTACTCTTTAGAGAAACCTAAGCGACTTTTAGTTTATAATTAAAATCTATTAAGTTACCCGCTCAAACAAAATATTAAAACCCTCTAAAGAGTAAAAACTTATTGCTTACCATATATGGCAAGCAATAAGTTTTATGTTTCAACACCTTGAGAAATTCTTATTATTTCTATTTTTCTATCCTCATCAAAACTATCTAAATACACCTTAAGTTTTTCATGCCATTCTCTTTCACTCTCAGTACCATAATCGCTATCCATAAATTCTCCTTGTGGTGTATTTTTAAATAATAGTGCTATTTCAAAATCATCTAAAGCTTTAAAAACATGAATAAATTCATCACCAAAAATACAATCTGCCCCCAAGACATCTATTAAATCCTTTAAGCTATGAAATTCCTCTCTTATAATTTTTATTTTGTCTTCTACATTATTACAATCTCTAATTTCTTCAGTTATACACTTAAATATATCATTTTCTACACTCTCACCATCTTCATATCTAATCCCCTCATCTTGAGATTTATCTGGTGTTATAAATATACTTTCTAATGTATCAGTCCTAAGACCATTTTCTATATCTGGTATCACCTTTAATATGGTTTCTGTTATATAATCAATTAAACATTTATTTTCAATAGAAAGCTCTTTAATCATCTTATCTTTTGCTTCAATAATATGTTTTATAAAATCATCCTTTGATAATTTCTGTATTGACTCTTTAATATATTCTCTATCATTTTTAGTTATATCAAGTGATTTTTCCTTTTTCTGAGTAAGTATAACACCTAGATAATTAACTAAAACAAGTTGAAATATATTTATAAGCATATGATATGAATTCTTATGAAAGCCTTTTAATAATGACTCTATTTGAAAGATATCAAAGTTTAAGCAGAAGTGATTTTCCATATTTATTTTATTTAAATAGTCTTCCATATATTCAATTCCTACTAGTTTCATCTCATCATTTGCTAATGGATAATCTATTGAACCTGCTGCTTCATGACTGGAAAATCTAATATCATATTCGTCAAAAAATAGTGGTAGTCCATAATCAATTGTGTCATTATATGCATAGTTCATTGTATTAAGTTTTGTTTCTTGAATATGATTTAATAAACTTTTACATTCATCATACTTTAACCTTATGAGCTTCTCGCCTTCTTCAAATAGATATTTCATGCCTTTTTCGTTAAAGAGAGTTTTGCTTCCTTTAATTGTGGAATTGTTCTTTATGAATAATCCAATTGTATAATAAATTGACAGCATAATTTTATCTGCAATTTCAACTCTAACTGAATAACTTTCATTTCTGGTATAATAGCCTAGTGTTTCTGTTAATATGCTAAATAGCTGAGTTTGAATATTTTCTATTTCTTTTATGCTTAACAGCTCTTTGGTATAAAGCACATGTAATAATGATTGAAGATAATGTTCATCGCTTAGTAGTTCTTCAGAGAAATTCTCTTTTGAAACAATATAATTTCCCACTATTCATCATCACCTTCCATATTAAAGTATTCCTCCAAAATCTTCATTTCGTCTTCACCAACAAAATCAGTTACTCCAAACTTTATATTATGAGCTACATTATATAAATATCTATCGCTAAGTAATTCTAGAGAGCCTTGGCATTCGTTATCGAAATAACTTTTCATTAGATCTATTAATTCATCATCACTTATTTCATCCATTGTTTCATTTTTATAAAAATAGAATATATCAATAAGCTCATCTATTGTTTCAAGATAATTATATTGAGAAATATAAGGAGATTCACAAAATGCAGATATAATTTTTTTAACTATTACTCCTCCAAATTCAAATCTTCCGTTACTTCTTAATGCATTATTTCTTGTTTTTAAAATCACATGTATATCTTCATCGGAAAGCTTTAAACCATATTCTAAAGTCTCTTCATTACACTGCTGAATTTCTAAAAAAGTTTGTTCGTTTACTAAAGAATCTGAAATAGACATAAGTTGTTTCTCCATAAAATAACCCTCCAATTTTTAAATTAACTATTGACATTTATATTTAGATGTGGTATGATTAATATGTATAAGTATATTTACCATGTTATGCTAACAATTAATTTTATCATCGGCATTTGTTCATGTCAATGATATTTTTTGTAGTTATTTTAAGAACTTCAATATAAAAGCTTAGGTTATAATTAACCTAAGCTTTTTCATTAATTATTCTTCATTTAAGATACACTTAGCAAGTTCATCATTTACCTCTGTCATGAACTTTATTCCAGTTTCCCTCTCTGTTTCCCTATTTGCTGAGAATAAATCATTTCTAGAAATTTCAGATACTCTAAATTTTCTAGCCCCAGCCATTAATTGCTGCAATCCGGCTGTAAGCTTATCAGACAATGTCCAAACGCCAATTGCTCCTAAAGGTATATTCTTCATCTCATCTGCCCCGACTTTATTTTTAACATCATAATATCCAGCAAATATTTCTTCAGGGGTTGTTCCGAATTCTTCTGTTATATGCTTAGGTAATGTATCCCAGTTTCCATTTAGTTTATTTCTTCTTTCCGGATATAATGCACCTTCAATATTTGCTCCCAAGAATCCAGGAATCATAAGTGACCTTCCCATACATACAAGTTTAGTAAATGGCGCTCCAAGAGCAAGAGCTTTAAATATATGATCTTCTCTAGCTAGGCCGCCAGCAAATGCCATATCTACTACATCATATCCTTTATCAGAAAGAATCTTTGCATATTCATATGCCTTTGCATGAAGGAATATAGAGGGAACACCCCAGGACTCCATCATATTCCATGGACTCATCCCAGTGCCACCACCTGATCCATCAATAGTCAATAAATCAAGTTTTGCTTCTGTAGCAAACTTAATTGCCATAGCAAGTGCTTCCATTCCATATGATCCTGTCTTCAGTGTAATTCTCTTATAACCAAGTCCTCTTAAATAATCAACTGACTTCATAAATTCTTCTTTAACTTCATGATAATTATTTAAATTAGTATATCCAAGTCTACTATGTCTAGCAAAAGATTTGATTGCTCCACTCTTAAAAGCTTCTTGAACCTCCGGTCTTATTGGATCAGGATCAACTATATATCCTCTATTTTTTAAGAATATTGCATATTCAAGACTTGTTACCTGTATCTCTCCACCTATATCTTTAGCTCCTTGCCCCCACTTAAGTTCTAAAATTACCTTGTCACCATATTTTTCAATAACATATTCTGCTACTCCATTTCTTGTATCTTCTACATTCATTTGAACAATTATAGCACCATAACCATCATAGTAGTTTAAATATGTGTCAATTCTACGTTCCAATTCTGGTGATTTTACTATCTTTCCATTCTCTATTATCGAATTTTTATCAACACCTACAACGTTTTCACCAATTACGATTGGAAATCCAACTAAAGCAGCGCCGATAGCAAAAGATTCCCAATATTTCTGAGCTATAAAAGTTGAACCTAATGCTCCTGTCATGAATGGTACCCTAGACCTTGTTTTTATTGCTTTTCCAAACTCTGTTTCAATATTTACATTAGGAAATATACAATCATCTGCATTATTAGTACGCCCATCTATAACTCCAAATGCTCCATAATTATACCCTTGTATTCTGAGATTGTTATAGCATACTCCCACATGATTAGTATTTGAACTTCCAGCAGTCACAGTTCCAAAATCTCTTGGATATAATAATTTTCTACCTTTCATACTAGATGTCCAAGTCTCGCATTTTCCTTTGCAATCAGCTCTGCAAAGTGTACAAACTCCTGATTCTGCTGGATTCCCCCTGTTTACAGTGTTTAAAACATCATTGTTTTTTTGATATATACTCATCTACTCTCCCCCTATTTATATTTAAATTGTAAGACATTATATAAATATAACTTTATGATTATATTTATTACATAAACATCAACATTATAGTTCGTTTAATAATAATCTTCTCAATATTTGTTTATTTTTTTAGCAATATATTAATAGGAGTTTCTAATTTCCACAAACAAAACAGAAAAAACGTTATGCAGCACATAACGTTTTTAGCTCTAATTATATTAAGCTATTGGAGCCATTAAGATTCTGCCAGTTCCTCGGTATACATTAACTAAACCTTCTCCTGAAACTGCGGAGCCAATTAAGCTTTTTCCTGACTTTTCTACTCTAAAATCTAAAGTATCAGACCAAGCAATAGCATAGTTTCCATCAATTCTAACTTCATCGTTTTGAAGAACAAATTCTACTAATTCATCTCTAGGAACTGGACTTTCTAGTACAGCAATTCCTTTACCTCTAAGACATAAATTAAACAACCCTTCTTTTCCAAGTACTGCTGATGAAAGATTTGTTCTTGCAACTACCTTTTGTTGAACACTTCCCTCACAAGCAAGGAAAAGTCCATCATCTAGCACTAGTCCACCCCAATCTGATACCTCTTCTAGTAATATATGTTTATAAGTAGGTTCTAGCATCAACAAGCCATTACCTTCATATTTAGGTTTTATTGCTGATTCCTTTGTAACCTTTGATGATAAAGCTTTGCCTAATAAATCTCCAAAACCCTTAACATCTGCACCCATGCCAACTTTTCCTGCAGTCCACTGCATTGCTCCGGCGCTAATTACAAAAGAGTTACCGTTTAACTCAATTAGAACTTGTCTCTTTCTAACATTCATTTCAGAGGCAAAATATGCATTAATTGCAGTTGCGCTATTTACACTTAAATCCTTTTTGTATTCAAGAACTTTTACATTGCCTTTAGTCTCAATGATTTCGATATTCTTGTTGTCATAAAGATTTTTATAAGTTACCATTTTAAAATCCCCCTTTTTTATATAAGTTTATGTAAAACTAATTGATTTATTACAAAATTATAATCGGAGGCTCGCTTCTACTGAAAACCAGAATAATGCTTCCCTTATAAATCTCCTATCCACTTCACTTCTGGAATTCCATTCTTCACAGCTAATATCATCACCACCATAAATTATTTGTCCAAAAATAACGTTTCTATATTGCGCAACAGCACAAAAAGCAGAGCATTCCATTTCTACCACCAAACAACCTTCATCTTTTCTTAGTTTCATCTTTTCTTTAGTTTCTCTATAAAAGGAATCAGTACTCCAAGTTTTAGCAAGAATATAATTGCATTTATGAGCCTTTAAAGTCTTTTCAATTGCTTCAATAGCTTTATTATTAATAGAGATTTCCCTACTTGGTTCAATATAATGATAAGAAGTTCCTTCATCTCTGATCGCTGAATTTGGTACAATAATGTTTCCAGCTGCGATATTTTTATCTAAAACGCCACCGCTACCGCAAGAGATAAACTTTCTCCCACCTAACGCAATAACTTCTTCCATAAGGGAAGTTCCAAGTGCAGCTCCTACTCCTGGATGAAATACTGTGACTTTTTTGCCTTTATAATCTAGTTCGTAAATTGGATGTTTGCCGATTTGAGAATGAAGTATTTTAATCTCTTTAAGACTTCCCTCATTAACTAATTTCTCAATCACTTCACTATAAAAGCACATAACAACACTTTCAGACATATCTATCTTTTTGATGAATTTTGATGGTTCAATTATATTCTCTGTAACTCCGTCAAATTCAAGTATTGGAAATTCTTTCTTAACCACACCATTACCCCCAACTCTTTTTAACACCTATTTCAAGATATCTAAATTGTATATTTTTTAATAGTATACCATATGAATGAATAATTACAAATATTTGTCATATACCTATGCGTAAATTTGCTTTTTAATTACTACGCTTGTCCTTTAAAATGAAATGCACCTTAAATGTTAGTCAAATCTAGCATTTAGGGTGCATTTTACTATAGGATCTTTTTTTTCATTCCATTTCATAATTTTCTACATCTATAATTGTTGGAACTTCTTCTTTCTTATATATTTCACTTCTTTTCTTCTTTGGTAATGTTAATAATAAAACACTATTATCAAAACTAGCAGAAATTTTTGATTTATCTATTTCTTCCACGTCAAAGGTCTTTACAATATATCCTCCAGTTTGTATAACTGTCATCATAATATTAGTGCCATTACTATATATTTGCTTCTTCTTAATAGATAAAATAGCTTTATTTTTTTCAAAATCAATTCTTACATCTCTAGGGGTTAACCCTGGAAAATAACCTTTTACTAAGTAATAATCTCCCTGATCCTTAAAATCAATATCATAGGTGTTTTCATCTATATTTTCATTTACTAAATTATTGGGAATTTGATTTATAAAATTATTAAATAAATCATCAATAATTTCAGTGTTCCTAAACATGAACGGAAACATACTAAACATATATACCAACCTCTCGCAAATATACTGTTTATTATATATGTATTAAATTCGCCCTAGTTTGACACATCTTTTTATGGACAAAAGTGTATATTAAACCTCATACCTCCAATTATAATCATCATTATAAATCATTAGTTTAGTCATACCACCATCAACTGTAATATTTTCACCTGTTATAAAATCATTATCCTCTGAGCATAAAAACATAACAGCTCTTGCTATATCCATTGGCTTTCCGACGTGCTTTACAGGATGTTGTTCCTTATCACCTACGCTATGCTTTCTTTCATAGTCATTATCATAATTAGCACTTACATCAATCCAACCTGGACTAACACTATTTACCCTAACCTTTCCTGAAAGACTAATTGCTAATGCATGAGTTAATGAAGAAATCCCACCTTTTGCAGCAGAATAACTTTCAGTATCTTCTTGAGACATAGTTGCTCTAGTTGAGGAAATATTAACTATTGCCCCACCATTATTAAAATATTCTAGAAATAGTTTTGAAAGCATATACGGTGCTGTAACTCCCACTCTTAAAACATAATTAAAATCATCAAAACTACAATCTGAGAGAATTCCCTTACGACTTAAACAAGCATTATTAATAAGATAATCTACTTTACCATAGGTTTTAATTACTTCTTTTGAAAACTCCTTAAGTGTATTTTCCTCTGCAATATCTCCACAGAAAAAAAGTCCATCTCCTCCATCTTTTTTAATCTTTAAAAGTAGTTTTTCCCCTTCCACTTTATCTAGATCAATATATGCTACTTTTGCCTCTTTTTTTATAAATTCATTTACCAGGCAAAATCCTATTCCCTTTGCTCCCCCTGTTATTACGCACACTTTATCTCTAAAATCCATAAATACCTCCTTAAGTAGGGTTTTATATACAATCTTTAAACAAAACACCCTATGTCTAATATTACATATTTTTCATATGAAATTACAATACTATCTCTAGTATCATTTATGATATTAACAAATTACTTGACAAAAACATTTATTTAGCAGATACTTTACTAAGTAAACTATTTATTAGGTAAATAATTTACTTAGTAAAAAACTAATAGAGGTGTAAAAAATGAATGATGATGAAAAACTTATTCTTGCTAAAGAAATTCTTGAAACTTTTCTACGATTTAAGAAAATGCATATGGAAGAATCCAAACCAAAAGACATTAAAAAAAATGAATGTATTTTATTAATGCTAATTGATGCTAGAACATGTCCAGGTTCAAAAGGAATTAAAGTATCTGAATTAAGTACAATTTTAGATATTACACCTGCTGCTGTCACTCATATGATTAACTCACTAGAACAAAAGGATTATTTGGAGAGATTATCAGATAAAACTGACAGAAGAATTGTACTCATTAGGCCTACTGAGGCTGGAAAACAAGCTATTGAATCTATGAAAAGTCGATTATTTAATAGTTTAAATGAATTAATTAGCTATTTAGGAGAAAAGGACAGCAAAGAATTAGTGAGAATTTCAAATTTAGTAATCAACTTTCATAAACAAAGAACTTAAACTAAAGAATTAAACAAAGGAGGAATAATAGTGAAAACAAACTCTAAACGCAGTATTTTAATAGTAGGACTCTTATTAGGTATATTCTTCGCATCATTGGATCAAACAATTGTAGGAACAGCAATGCCAAGGATTATAGGTGAATTAGGCGGCTTAAGTATAATGGCTTGGGTAACAACAGCTTATTTGTTAACTTCAACAACTGTAGTTCCTATTGCTGGAAAAATGTCTGATTTATTTGGACGTCGTATAATGTATGTAGGTGGAATTATAATATTTATAATAGGTTCTATGTTATGTGGAACTAGTCAAAATATGACACAACTAATTTTATATCGTGGACTTCAAGGAATAGGTGGAGGAATTTTGATGCCAATGGCTATGACCATAGTTGGTGATATTTTCCCACCAGAAAATCGTGGAAAATGGCAAGGAGTAATAACTGCCGTATTCGGTCTTTCATCCGTAGTAGGTCCTAGTATTGGTGGTTGGTTTGTAGATAATGCAACTTGGAGATGGGTATTCTATATTAATATACCTGTAGGTTTACTTGCTGCTTTTACTGTTTTCATTGGATTAACTGGAGAAAAACGTGTTGAAGATAAAGTAATAATAGATTACGCTGGAGCTATAACCCTTATCATTTCAATAGTATCTTTACTATTAGGCTTAAGCCTTGGAGGAAAAGATTATCCTTGGACTTCATGGCAAATAGTTGGATTATTCGCTACATTTGTACTAGTAGGATTAATATTTATATTCGTTGAATTAAAGGCTGAAGATCCAATTTTAAACCTTCATCTTTTCCAAAACAAAGTTTTTGTAGGCGCAAATATTGTTGGATTTCTAATGGGTCTTGGTATGTTTGGTGCTATGATGTTTTTACCACTTTTCATGCAAGGAATAATTGGTATCAGCGCTACAAAATCTGGTAATTCAATGATTCCTATGATGTTAGGAATGATGGTTACGAGCATTCTAGGAGGCCAATTAGTAACTAAATTAAAATTTAGAACTATTTTTATTTCAGGTATAATTTTAATGGGACTAAGCTTGTACTTATTAAGTACAATGGACGTTAATACAACACGTTTAACAATTAGCTTATACATAGTAATCTTGGGTCTTGGACTTGGACTAATAATGCCGACTATAACTTTATCAGTTCAAACAGCCTTTTCAATTGAGCAACGTGCAGTAGTTACTTCTGCAACTCAATTTTTCCGTAGCATAGGAAGTACTCTTGGCGTTACTGTACTTGGTGTTGTTCTAAACAATAGATCAACTACTTTATTAGATAAGAACTTCTTCCCAACAATTGATAAAATACCAGCATTACAAACAGGCACTTTAGGTACATTGCTTAAGGAAGCTCATAATGCCCCACAAGATTTATTTAATACTCTATTAAATCCAGAGATAATAAATAAAATACCAGCACAATTACAAGCAATAATGCTTCCTCCATTAAAACTAGCATTATCAGAATCTCTACATACTGTATTTATTGTTTGTACAATTATTGTTTTACTTGGCATACCTGCGAGCTTTTTACTAGGAAACTCAAAAGTTGAGAAAAAAAATTAAAATATGCTATTGATTTTATATATATTTTTTGGTAAAATAAATTTAATAGAAGAGCAAATGACGCAGGTGTCTAATATAATATTAGACACCTGCTTTTCTTTTATACGTATTTCTGGCAATGGGGTCGAAGTTTAAAACTTTGCTCCATTTTTTTATTCTTATGCTTTACTAAAAGGAGGTTCTAAAATGAAAAAACAAATTACTTTAGCCGTATCAAATGCTTCAAAAAAATTAGTATTTAGTATTCTTTACTTATCATCAATGATAGTTCTATTCCTAGGTATATTCTTTAGTCTTTTTCTTATGGTAAATAGCATTAGTTTAACCATTTTAAAGCTTCACGTACCTGGAATCATATTAGGAGTTCTTGTTTTATACTTTGGAATAACATATTACGCTTCAATTATTAAAATACTTGATAAACTTTATAGATCTCCTTCTAATTTTTTTTAGAATAACTTTAGAATAAATAAATACAAGAATTAATAATAAGGACGTTTTGTTTGTCACCTTTGACAAATAAAATGTCTTTTTATTAAAAATATCTCATACTGCATTTTTTAAGTTCTCTAATACTATATAACATTTCATAATCATGCATGTTGGTTGCCTTAGAAATCTCACTAACGATTTTCTCACATTCTTCTTTGCTTTCTCCATGTATCATTGTATAGATATTATATTTCCAATTAGGCAGTATCTTTCGCTCATAACAATGGCTTACTTCTTCAAAAGATGTCATCCTATCTCCTACTTCATTAACTTTTTCTTCAGGCACATTCCAAACAACCATCGCATTTTCTTTAAATCCAACATTTCTATGATTTAGTGTAGCACCAAATCTTCTAATTACTCCACTAATCAAGAAATCTTTTATCTTGTCTAAAAGCTCATTTTCAGTAATTTCTAACTCATCAGCTATAAGCTTATAGGGCTTAGGGACTAATGGCAAATCCTCCTGAAGTCTATGTATAATTTTTTTATCTAATGAACTAAACATATATTTTCTCCTTAACCTGAAAATCGACTTTAATTTTGAACATTTTAGTTGAAGGTAAATATAATATATCCTCTATTCCTGTTCTATATTTTATCTCATTTATAAACCTTTTTATTTCCTCCTCTGTGGATGCAATTACGGTAAACCACATATTATATGAATGATCTCTTAAATAATTATGTGTAACTCCCTCATAACTATTTATAAGTTCTGAAATCTCCTCTATTCTTTCTTTTGGTACTTTAATAGCACATAAAGTGCTGCTAAAGCCCATCTTTTTCGAGTTAAAAACCCCACCAATTCTTCTGATATCTCCACTTTCTTTAAGTTCTTTAATATATTTAATAACTTCTTCTTCAGTAATATTTAACTTTTTTGCTAAAGCTAAATATGGTCTTGACTCAAGTGGAAAACCCTCTTGAATTGAATTAAGCAATTCTATATACTCACTATTCATACCTAACAATTCCTCCTATGAGTTAGAATATTGGCACCATTCTTCTTCTGCCATATAATCCCCGTTATTATAAAAAGCTGCTCTCGCTCTACATCCTCCGCAAGCTTTTTTATGCCTACATACTCCACATTTCCCTTTATACTCTAAAGTCCTAAGTTTCTTGAATACTTCATTATCTCTCCATATTTCACTAAACTTATTTTTTCTTACATTTCCAATAGGCATATTTAAGTAAGCACAAGGTTGAACATCACCTACTGGGCTTATTATGCAGTAGCTAGTTCCCGCAAGGCATCCTCTTCCGAATCTTGGATTCATCTCCATTTCTCTTGCAATCCTCATAAACTGAGGGGCGCACGTAGGTTTAAGTTCTATGTCCACGTACTTTTGCTTCATCATAATATTTCTCAATAGTTCCTCATACATTTCTGGTGTCAATGACTCGTTTTCAATATTCCCTCCTCTGCCAGTAGGAACTAAGAAAAATGTATGATGTGCAACTGCTCCCATACCAACTGCAAAATCTGTTAAATCCAAAATCTCATCTTTATTCCATAGCATCACAGTTGTATGTACTTGAAATGGCAATCCCTCATCTCTACAATTTTTCATGCCAAGAACAGTTTCTCTCCATGCACCATTATAATTTCTGAACTCATCATGTTTTTTTGCATTAAGACTATCTAGACTAATTCCTACTCCCATAACCCCTGAAGCTTTTAATTTCTTTGCAACTTCCCTTGTTATCATTACTCCATTGCTGCCTAAAACAGAACGTAGTCCAAGCTTTGAAGCATAATTGACTAATTCATAAATGTCTGGTCTCATTAATGGTTCTCCTCCTGAGAAAATCATTATTTTGAAACACGCTTTAGCTATTTCATTTATAAGTTCTTTAGCCTCCAGTGTACTTAGTTCCTGCTCTGCTTGTATTCCTGCATCTCTATAGCAATGCTTACAATACATATTGCATTTGTTTGTTGTATTCCATGAAACAATCATATAGACCTCCTTAAACAAGTCCCATATTATCAGAAATACCAATTTCCTCATCTGTTAAATAGCATGCAGGATCTGAAGCCCAAAAGTCTCCAGTAATTGATTCAGCTCTTGTTCTTAAATTCCCATTGCATACATTTACCCATTTACATTTGCTGCATCTACCCTTAAGTAGAGCTTTTCTGTCTTTTAGCCCTCCGATAATTGGATTTGAAGCATCTGTCCAAATATCTTTAAACCCTCTTTCCTTAACATTTCCAAAAGTATGTTTCCACGTGAACTGATCAGCATGAACATTTCCATAATAATCTACATTGGCAATAGCTATACCTGAACGATTGCCTCCATTAATTTTCATTAATTCTAAGATACTTTCTGCTAAATGGGGATATTTTTTGAGTGCCTGCAAATATAAATAAATACCATCTGCATGATTATCAACTGTTAGTATTTCAACTTTATCTTTTAATTCAAGTGATTTTTCCATAATTAGATCCATTGCTATTCTTGCTTCTTCATGGGTAATATCTTCATCTATCATTTTGCTGCCCCTACCTGAATAAACTAAATGATAGAAGCACACCCTATCAATATTTTCATCTTTAATTAGGTGAAATATATCCTTTAATTGATTAAAGTTATGACGATTTATTGTAAATCTAAGGCCAACTCTTTGATTAACTTCCTTGCAATTACGAATACCATTTAAAGCCAGATTGAAAGCTCCTTTAGTTCTTCTAAACTCATCATGACTAGTTCCAACTCCATCTAGGCTTATTCCTACATATCCTACCCCTGAGTTTTTAATTTTAGTTGCAATTCTTTTATCAATAAGAGTTCCATTTGTGGATATTGTACTTCGTATTTTATACTTATTTGCATACTGGATTAATTCAAAAAAGTCCTCTCTAAGTAAAGGCTCTCCCCCAGAAAATAAGATTACAGGAACCCTAAACTCATGTAGTTCATTAATAAATCTCTTACCTTCTTCAGTACTTAATTCTCCATCATACTTTTTATTATCTGAACTTGCATAACAGTGAACGCATTTTAAATTACAAGTCCTTGTGCAATTCCATACTACAACTGGACCACGACCTGAGCTTACACCATTTCTTTGATTATTTGCTCCATGAACATATCTTAATCTATCTCCATAATTTTCAGATCCACATAATAGTTTTGATATTCCAATCATTTATTTCTTCCCTTCCTCAGTTAAATAATCTAAGTTATTTTTCCCAATTGTGGCTAATATATTAAAAAATCACCAAACTCATTAAGTTTGGTGATTTTAAAATTATATTTCTATTTCTTCTTTTTTACTTACTAACCATTTAAACATTTGATGATTAATCTTTGAAAGTTCTTGAAATTTATCTATGTCACTAAGGTATGCGATAAATATCATTTGAATTGAATAAACAACATATGGAATAGCTTTTTTCTCTTCGAGTGATAGCTTGCATACACTATCGTATCCTCTTATTATATTCTTAAAAATTAAAAGCCATTTATCAAGCCTATTTATATTATTAATGTCGAAGCTTTCAGATAAAATTGCAGTAGCTACATAACATGGATCGAAAATTCTTACATTTCTTTCTGATAATTCAAAATCTATAAATCCTCTAAGCATACCATCTTTAACTATAATATTGTTAGGGTTAGGATCCCGATGTATAACATGCTTTACTAAATGAGGATATATTTTTTTAAAATTCTCTTGATAATCTTCATAAAACTTATAGCTAAGATCTATCTTTTGCTTGATTATTGGTATCGCCCATTCATTTACAGCTTCATAAAGATTTTGGTCATTACATATAACTTCATTATCTTTTTCTTGTAAAATTAAATGTAATCTTCCAATAGCTTCTCCTATACTTTTAGCTTTACTTTCATATTCACCATCATATATCTCGATACTTTTAATAACTTCTCCTTGAATACGATTTGTTAAGCAAAAATATAAATCTTCATCTACTATATACTCTTTTTTATCTTTAGTTAATATAGGAATTGCAACTTCAAAACCAGATTCAGCAAGTGCTTTTGATACAGCAATATGCTGTTTTAATCCAGAAATGTTTGTACCTATTTTTATTATAAAATCATTATTTATTATCCAAGAAGTATCTGATTTATTTCCATTAGATTCGTAATAAACACTTTTAATATCAATTGGCTCTATTAGATCCCAATTTTTTAGCTTTTCTTTAATTTTCTTTTCAGTTATCATAATATTCTCCTTCTGCTTTAAGTTTACCCTATAAGGCTTAACTACCTTATAATTTTTAAGATATTCAGTGGGAGAACAGTCATATTCACGCTTAAAAGCCCTAAAAAATCCTGAATGTGTGTCAAAGCCATAACTTAGTGCAACTTCAATCATCATATTGCCTAAACTTATCTCATATATAGCATTACAAAGCTTCCGCTTTAATACATATTGCATAACAGGAATCCCTACTTCATTTTGGAATAATCTATAATAATGAAAAAGTGAAAACCCTGCCATTTGAGCTATTTCATTTGCTGACAATTCAGATTTTAAATTTTCTTCGATATAATCAATGCTTTTTTGCATGATATCCTTATAATCCATACTGTACTCCTTAAGCAAAAGTTCTTGCAAGTTATTTGCTAATACTATAATAACAAAAAATACTAATTAGACATTTCCAATTTTGCTATATTGAATTATTGAGTTTTAATAATCATTTCATTTAAACTAACATTAGGATTTCTATATCTATTTCTATTTATGGTCTTTGTCCCAAATTGAATTGCTTTTTCTGGACAGTACTGAATACATGCTGTACATTGTTCACATTTATGTTTCCATATAGGTTTATTATTCTTAAGTTCAATATTGTTTACTGGACAAATCTTTTCACATATTCTACAGCTATTACAATTGTTTTTAGCCCAAAATTCACTATCCTTCTCATGCAGCTTATTCATGATTTTATTAGTAGCTTTAGAAAATAACTTATCAATTCCTCTATCAATTACTAATTTACTTACTTCACATTTTTGGCTTTTACGTTCCCTAATGATTGCTGATATTTTTTCTACCTTTTCTTTTTCTCTCTCAAAGGTTTTATTATGTTTTTCTGGTGTTTTAGGATTATAAGCTAGTACGTTATTTGCTGGCATATGAATTAAAAAACCAGAATTAAGTCCTAATCCATTTTCTTTAAGCTTGTCATCAAGTCTAATTAATACATTAGCAGGGGCTCCTCCATGACTTGCAATTCCAAAAACATAAGTATCAATGCTAATCTTTAGTTTTTTAGCAACGTTCTCTACTATTAATGGCATACGTGCATAATATACAGGAAAAATTATCCCAATTGTTCTTGCTTTAACTTCTATCTTTTTTTCATTTAGAAGAGATCCAATATTTATCAAATTAAACTCTCCTAATCTACTAAAAATATCTTTAGCTATCTGCAAACTATTACCTGAACCAGAAAAATAAAATATTGTATCCTTGGTAATTTCCATAAAGATCTCCCCTTATTTAATACTATTAATATTTCTATGCTGGTTTGTAGAAGTTAAGTATATATTTGATTTTTATAATCTTGCAATGCATGAATAAAGTTAATTCGCCATAAATCATATTTCTTATACCCCTATAAGAGCTTTATAAGCATAAATCTTAAATTTTCCAGGTACTTTTATATCATTTTGCTGTAAGTACTTAACTCATACCATCAACGCTTCTTCTCGATCATCATGGAAATCCTCCCAAAATGAACCTTTTGAGAAGTAATACTTAGAACTAAATTCCTTAGGTTCAAATATCACTACATTATCGTACTATTCAGCAATCCAATTATTAGGAAGTTTATTTTCTTTAATATATAGCAAGCTTGACGGTACATAATATACATTACTACGATCATCCATTATCACATACTGCATATATTGATATCCAGATCTCAAACTCCGAAATCTTTAAAACTCTATCTAAAAAACAAAAAAATTTATTACAAATAATTTTAGATTACATCTTGTTCATTCACCTCTTACAGAATAAATATTCTATACGAATTTTCTTAATCCTCTATACTATTCCTTTTGAAAACTTTAACATGTACAACTTTATACTGTATTGACATTTATATCCACATGAGGTATAGTACATTATATCAGTAATGTACTAATGTGCATTATTAGTTAGGAGGTTTTAAAGTGATACTTAATACCGAAAGCATAAAACCTATTTATATACAAATATCAGAATGGCTAGAGAATCAAATACTTAACGATAGTATCGCTGCTGATGAAAAAATGTACTCACAATATCAATTAGCTGAAATGTACAACATTAATCCAGCAACTGCTGCAAAAGGTATTACAATTTTACTAAACGAAAATATACTTTATAAAAAACGTGGACTTGGTATGTTTGTATCAAAGGATGCAAAGGAGCTTATATTTAAGAAACGGAAAAATGAAACCTTACGAACCCTAGCAATTGAACTATTGACTGAAGCTAACCGTCTTAATGTTGGTGAAGATGAATTATTTGAATTACTTAAATCTCTAAATAAAGAAAGTAGGGAGGATTAGCTATGGCTATAATTGAATGTACAAATCTTACTAAAGATTACAGAAATACTAAAGCGCTTGATAATATTTCATTTACTATTGAAGAAAATACTATAACTGGCCTTATTGGAAGAAATGGGGCTGGAAAAACTACTCTCTTAAAAATAATAGCAGGATTTATGAAAAACACCTCTGGTGAAATTTCTGTTTTAGGCAGCAATCCATTTAATTCTTTAAATGTTTCTACTAATTTATTTTTTGCAGATGATAACATTGAATATCCTGCTTCATTAAATCTATCAGAACTATTAGTTGAGATAAGCAAATTTTATTCTAACTGGGACATGTCTCTTGCAGAAGGCCTTTTTGAATATTTTAGATTAAATCCAAAGCAATATCACTCTAAGCTTTCAAAAGGTCAAAGAAGTACTTTTAATGTAATAGTTGCACTATCTACTCACTCCCCAATAACAATATTTGATGAGCCTACAACAGGAATGGATGCTTCCGTTAGAAAAGATTTTTATAGAGCTCTACTTAAAGATTACATTAGTTATCCTCGTACTATTATAATTTCTAGTCATCTACTTTCAGAAATTGAAGATATATTAGAAAATATACTTCTTATAAAGAATGGAACAAAGATACTATATTCTTCTGTTGAAGAAATAAAAGAAATGGCAATTCGCCTTAGAGGTGACACTGATTATATACATGAGTTATGTAGAAATAAAGAGGTTATTTACACTGAAAAGTCAAGTGGAAATCTAACTTCTGTGGTAGTAAAAAATGAATTTACTGAAACGGATCTACAACAAGCTAAATTAAAAGGAATTGATATATTTACTGTTTCTGCAGATGATTTATGTGTATACCTGACAAATAGTTCTCAAGGAGGAATTGATGATGTATTTACCAGAAAATAGCTTATTTAATGTTGCTAAGAAGCAATACTTTCTTAAACTTAAAACTAATATTGGTTTGTTTTTCAGCTTAATAGTAGTCCATTTTTTTGCAACTTTATTGACTATGAATGCACTTAGATCATCTTCAACAAGTGGTTCCGGTGTATCAGTTAGTATCTTTTATTATTCAGGAAATGCAATAATTATTTTTACACTAATATGGTCATTCGTTGTTTCAATAACAATATCAAACCGTAAAAATAAAAATATGGATTTTTCCTTTATATCTAACAGACTCTCAAGTAATATTTCAAATATCGTGTTTTTAATGACCCTTGCAATCTATGCTAGTATAACATCTACTTTTTCTAGCAATCTCATTAGGGCAATATTTTATTTTACTAATAAAAATGAAAATATTATACGAGAAGGTTTTATAATAGAGCCTCATTCTATGCTTTTAAATATAATTAGCATTTCGTTTTATTTTATATTTATAGCTAGTATTGGATACCTTATAGGCTCAGTTAGTAGTATCAATCAAGTATTCACAATAATTTTCTCAACAATATCTATATTAGGTTTATTTTTATTACTTCAGCTACTTGGTAGTTTAAGTAATTCATCATTATACACTTTAATCACTAAAATAGTACACTTTTACTTTTACGAAAATTCACTTTTACTATTTGTACTTAAAACTTTGATTACCTCTATTATATTATTTGCCTGTTCTATTTTTATAACTAATAGATTGGAGGTCAAAAAATCATGAGTATTCTTTTTATAATTTTAAATATGCTGTTGATTCTACTTTTAGTTATTTTTGTAGTAAAAAAGAATGTAGTTCGATTTTCAATGCCAAATAAAATTAAAAAGTACATTATTGCTATTTATTGCGCTATCCTTATTATTGGAACTATACTATTAAATTTTATTCCTACGAAAAACTTTGTAAGTATTAATGAAACAAATGGTCAAATTGAGCAAATTCCAAGTACAGATTACTTCAAGAATCTTGCAAGCAAAGGGCTTTTAAATACAACAGATGCCTATACTCAAAATCAAAATATAAGTTTAGATTATACTGATAAAAAGCTTAAGATAACAAACGACTCTAACAATATAACTATAATATGCAAAATTAAAGATGTAGATGATGGAAAAATTGATATTCAAAATTATGTAACTAACTGTTCTTTTAATGGTGTTAATATCGCAGATAAAATTATTCCATCTAAAATTACATTGAAAAATAACAAATTATCAATCTATGATGATTCAAGCTTTGACATTAAATTTAGGAAATTTGACAACGATATAACAACAACTCAATTCTTAAAATCTAATTCTAAAAATAGTGATTATCTTTCACCATTTTTTGTTATGAAAATTATGTATATACAAATTCCAAAGAATTTGCAACTTGACGACTCTAGTATGTTATCACTAGATATGATGAACTAAATATTTTTTAAATCAAAAGGTGTATAAAAGAAGATCTTCTTTTATACACCTTTAATTTTATACTAACATTATGTTAACTTCTTATTTAATTAATTGTTAATTGAGCGTTTTGATCTAATATATGCCACCAGGTCTTACCTACATTTAGTGGTACTATATTGCCTTTTTCATCCTTAAATATTGTTTGAGAATTAAGATCTGCTTTAGACCAAGTAACCTTTATTTGTTTTCCATTACTTAGGATAACTCCATCTCCATTACCAACTAAATCTGCATCTAAATAAGGCTCCCCTACTCTTGTTCTATACTTAACATTCTGTATAACTATATTTTTCACTGCTACTGGAACATTATCATCACGATTAAGTGTTGGTTCATTATTCATTGATTTATAATATAAACCATCTTTAAACTGATAACTCGTTGTATAGGATGGATTGAATTTTATAGATACTGCATTTGCTTTATTTAAAGCACTATTATCCCAGAAAGTTTTATCAAATTTAAGTTTTACATTTGATGGTTTTATATAATTCTTTTCCTTTAGAAGTTTAAGCAAATTTTCTGAACTTGAAAAAAGGCTATGTTCTTGAACTTTAATAGTTTTATCTCTGTAGTAATAGGAGCCATTTGCCATTTCATCTAATGTCATAGAGTTTTCTTTTTTTATTCTATCTAGCGCATCATGACTTCCCCCACAATGTGCAAAGGGAACATTATACTCATAAGCTAAGTCAATAAAATATGTCCTCATACTTCTAATTGAACCAATCTTTGCTGCCTCATCTTTTTGATATAATGCTAGACACCTCGTAATGCCTCCTTCTGCCATTAACTCATATACTATATCTGCAGAAGTAAAACCTGCTTGTGGCCTAGCTGGTGCAGCATTTTCTATGGACACCATATAAGCTGGATTTTCAGCTATTTCTTTAGTAACTTCTTCTCCGGTATAAGGAGCATAGTATTTACTTACCGTTTTATCCGAGGAAGCACTTCTACTTGTATCAGCTGCCTTCTTATGACAACCAGTTAATAACATCATTGTACTAAGTGCTATAAGAATTATTATTTTCTTTTTCAATTTCTCAACACCCTTCTTTTTAAAACTTTTAATGTAATAAAAGGTAATTTAGTAATATTATAATAATTATTGGAATTAAAGTGAAGTTAATTCCCAACTGTAATCTATAAGTTTCAGTAACCTTTCTTCAATATAAAAAATAATATAAAATATATAACCCGATTAAGGAGCCTTAACTGTGATATATTTTTGTTGTAATCCTAGTGAGTGGTTTGGATATAAAGATGACGAAAATCTAAAATATCGAAATTATTTACCAGAATCAGATTTTCGTCAAATATCTGCAGGAGAAACAATACTTGATATATGGAATAACATTCCGACCCCATTAGTTCCAAAACTCCAATCAGTTACTGTTAATCCTAAAACAACTGCCTTACTTATACTAGATATGCAAAATTCCATTTGTAAAAGTCCTAGATGTATCGAAACAATCCCTAATATTAATAACTTACTAACTACTGCTCGTAAAAATAATATGTTAATTATATATAGTCTTACAAATGTAGGCACTACAAGCGATATATTTAATTCTCTTACTCCAACAAAAAAAGATCCTATAGTAAAGTCCTATGTTGATAAATTTTATAGAACTGATTTGGAAGCGTTATTAAATGCCAAAGGAATTAAAACAGTTATAATTACTGGTTACGCCGCAAATGGTGCTGTTCTTCATACAGCTACTGGAGCAGCTTTTCGTTGTTATTCTGTCATACTCCCTGTAGATTGCATTTCCGCTCAAGATCCTTATGCGGAACAGTATACATTATGGCATATGCTTTATAGTCCTGGGACTAAAGGTCATGTTACATTAACAAGGTCTCGTTCAATTAGCTTTTAAGCTTATAAATTGTTGATATTCATTGCTGTAAATCGCAACTCCTTCTATGTCACTTATGTTGCTAGCTATAATATTTTTATAAAGATTTAAAAGATCTTCTTGAGTATCAATCTGCTTAAAATTATCAAACCCTATTGACTCTAATGTTTTTTGAGTTGGTTTTACTGCTAATGCGAGAAAATATTTACTTTTATTATATTGATTTTCAACCCACATTACGTTGCCCTTACCTAATTCAGCTATCTTAACAGGAATAAATAAAGGAAATTTTATCATGATGATTCCTCCGATTCTCTATATAATATAATCTTCTATGCTTTTCCCTAAGAAGAACATTAAAATATATTTCAGATTCCTATTATTTATTCCAATGTTTAAATATAAAGAGTAGAAACTTCTCGTTTCTACTCTTTATTAATGTGTTAAATATGTTTTTTAAACAACTGCTCCATTATCGCATTTATTTCCCCACGCATCTACCAGATGATCATTTTTATATATACATATAATTTCACAATTATTTGCACACTTTGCGCACTCTACACCTCTTGTTTCAAAATGCATTTCTGCTATATCAAAATCAAAATTTTGTTCTTTCCCGGAATTTTTAGCTAGCATTGCTACTCCTAATGCCCCCATTAAATGCGCGTATTTATCAACATAAATCTTTTCTCCAGTCTCATCCTCAAATGCTTTTATAACCCCAATATTTTTACTAACTCCACCTTGGAATACTATAGGTGCTTTTATTTTCTTACCTTTACCAACATTATTAAGGTAATTGGTAACAACAGCTTTACATAACCCTGCTATAATATCTTCTTTCTTATGACCTATTTGTGCTTTATGAACTAAATCTGACTCTGCAAATACAGTACATCTTGCTGCTATTTTTGTTGGATTTTTTGATTGTAAAGCAAACTCTCCAAATTGTTCTACCTGTAATCCAAGTCTTTTTGCTTGTGATGATAAAAATGATCCAGTTCCAGCAGCACATAGTGTATTCATTGCATAATCTACTACTATCCCATCTTCAATTAATATTATTTTTGAATCTTGCCCACCAATTTCAAAAATTGTTCTTACATCTGGATAAATTGAAAGGGTTCCTATTGCATGTGCTGTAATTTCATTCTTAACAACTTGAGCATTTAAAATAGTCCCAATTAGTTTTCTTGCAGAGCCAGTTGTCCCAACTGCCCTAACTTTAATATTCTTATCTTTAACTTGTTCTTTTAACGAATTAACAACATTCTTAACTGCATTTATAGGATCTCCTTCAGTCCAAAGATACTTTTCTGCAATTATTTTGTTATTTTCATCAATTATTACTCCTTTGGTTGATATTGACCCAATGTCAACTCCTAAATAACCTTTTTGCATTTCTCTTTCTCCCTCTTCATTAAAATCATATCGTTAAAGGCTTCAAGTCTAGTCTTTATTCCTGTTTCTGATGTTTGTGAATCAAAACTAAAGTATAATACTGGTATTTTATAATCATTGCTTATATTTTGTAGCATTGGCATTGCATTAACCTCAGGAGTACATCCAAATGGTTTTACATGAATAATTCCATCATATCCGGCTTCTGCAAGTTCTTTTGTTCTCGCTACGCTATCTGTACCATCAGCTCCAATTGCATACTTTAAATACTTTCCAGCCATCTTTATTAAATCTTTAGTTTTTGGATGACTTCTAAAAAGATAAGTAACTGTAATAAATCTAGTTACTTCCATTCCTTTTTTTGCTAATTCTTTTTCAATAAAGTAATTGCTAAATGGCTCCATGATAGTATATAATTCACCAACAATACCAACTCTAATTGGATTTTCAGGTTTGTTAGTCTTAATCTCACTAAATAATATCTTGTACTTTTTATAAACAGCACTTAGCTCTCTAAATCCTTTAATTTTCTTTAAATCCTTTAAGAATTCTTTTTGCAGCTTTTCAAAGCTTCCCTCATTAACTTCAAAACCTATATTTTCTCTAATATATTTTTCTATTCCATCAATAACTTCAACCATTTTTAAGGTAAGTTCGAAGTAATATACAAATTTTCTAAAATTAATACTTGGATTTACACTTTTAAATACACCATATACAGATAGGGGATTTAGGTCATCTGTATTTAAAATACTTATGAAATCAAATTTATATCCTAAATCTCTTAAAATCTGTTCTTGTATTTCTCCATAATAACCAAACCTACATCCTCCTCCTGCTTGAACTAAAAAATTTGCTCCCTTTTCTAAGGCTTCAATATAATTACCTAAATTATATTTGAATGGAACACAAACAAAATCTGGAGAATATTTTGAGCCTAATTCTAAGGTTTTTTTAGTTATTGGAGGCGGCGTTAATGATTTCATGTTCAATGTATTTTTTATTAGAAATTCTATAGCAACATAATAATTTCCGATATGAGGAAAACTAATAATTCTTTCACTATTATTCATTGGTAATTTCCCTCCTATTTCTTTTTTCTCTTATAATATCAATGAAACTTTCTATTCTAGTATGCATTCCAGCTTCCCCCTCTAATTCATCCAATATTATATTAGTCATCGGTATGCCTTTAATCTTTCTTATACACAACTCATTTACAAGTGAATCTGGTCCGCAGGGGAATGTTGAAATAAAAATAATTCCATCAATTTTATCTTTATAATATTCAATTGCACCTATTAGTTCCTTATTATATGTCCAATATAATGTATTAGAAATTTCCTTTGATTTTTTAGTAGTCTCTTCCTTGTTAGCAATATCTGCATAAATAGGAACAACATCAAATCCTTCAAGATATTTAATAATTGGGTATCCTATTAATTTGTCATAGATATTATATGGATGTGAGACTATAAGCATTTTAAGTTTATTGGTATCAAGGAGTAATTGTTCCTGCTTTATTGCTTCTTTATGTTCAAAATATTCCTGTGCTTTTTTAGCTTTTAAGTAAGCTTTTAACACTGATATTGAGCTTTGCCCAATTATTCTTCCCATCTTCAAGAATGCTTTTAATTCTCCTTGATTTTCTTTTACATCAATGTTATATTCCAATAATTTTATATTTTTAAAGGTATTGTTTACAATATCATACATAGCATTAAACTTTGTACATACAACCTCTTTTTGTCCAAAACTAACTATTCTAGGTACCAATATATAATCAACCTTGTTAATTAGATAATAAACATGCCCCATATAAATTTTTGAAGATAAACAACTTTCATCTATAGAATTATTAATTCCGTCTTTTAAAATTTGTTTATTTGTTTCTGGGCTTACTAAAATATCACAATTTAATTCTTTGAAAAATGTCTCCCACAAATTCTTATATTTAAAATATAAAAATGCTCTTGGTATTCCAACTTTTATTTTTTTCTCCACGCAATTCATCCTTTCAGTAAATATAACACAATAGTAATCTTCACCAAAATATATGTATTTTATTCAAAAACTCCTAATATTGCTAAATTACTTGCACAAAAAAAGAGACACTATGTTTTAATTTAAACATAATGTCTTAATATATTAGGAGACCTTATTGATGTTTCTCTCAATAGCACTGCTTATTCTATAACTTTCCTTAATTGAAGGTTCTACATCTAATTTATCTATGAATTTATCCCAATTGCTTAAGTGTATCTGTATTGCACCTTCTGCAAACCTGCTTCTTTCAGCGGAACCAGCCATTGCAGGTCTTTGGGCTAATAATGCATCATTAAGTTGATTTAATGCCATTAAGTAGTTATGGCAAAAAGTTTCTCTTGAAACGCCTGATAATGTAGCAAATGATGAATAATAATTCATAACCTCCTTCTGGAGTTGTATTGATGGAATATCGAATAGGGAGCCATACTTTTTAGAAAAATTCATTATTTTATTTGATATATTTTCAAAAATTGCATCACTTAGCTTAGATTTTACTTCACTTGATAGACCATAATGGGTTAACATTATGTCTCCTTTTAATTTAAATTGTCCTAGGTATGCTCCTAAATCCTTTGCTGAATGTGTATATATTCCGTTTCCAATATTATTAATTATTCTTCCAATTCCTTTAATATCATTATAGGTCATTTTTTCTAATTTATTTGAATTCTTAGACTTCAGAGAAGTAATTACATCCAACTTATAAGTGAAATCATTAATATTCTTCCCATATGTATGAATTATCTCTTGCCAATTGTCTTTATAATTATTTTTTATATTATGAAAAATTCTTCTTTCCTTATTTATAATTTTAATAATGTAGTCTTTAAACTCTTTTATATCAAAATCTAATTCATAATTATCTTTTGTCTGTGCTTTATACGAAGGGTCTTCATGTACCCAACCCAAATCTCCATTGAAAAAATTACCAATACCATTTGAATATGAATCTATTAGCTTCTCTAATACATTTCTTGATATGCATTTTAATATGTTAAGTTTCTCATCTAATTCATAACCAGTATAAGCGGCTTTGATTGTATCTCTATAGTAATCTTCTACTACAACAAAATTATTTATGAACTGAGGATCCGTTAGATTTTCTTCTATTTCCAAATTATATGTATAGGAGGTTCTTGATTTTTCATCTCCAATTACTATTTTTGCTCCGGTAGCAGATTCAAATAACCCTTTTTCCATAGCTGAATCTGAGAGAATATTTTTCTTTATCTCATCATTTATTTCATCTGTTTTTGAAACTAGGAACTTAGAATTAATTGGTGACCTGTCCACATTTTTTAGAGCTTTTAACATGGTGTCTATACTTTTCTTATACTCATTAGCATCAAACTCATATGATGGCATCATAGTAATACACATTTTATCACCTCTTCATAAAGTAACATAAATATAAATTTTAAAATATATATTTTTATTTAATTATATATTAGAAAACTTTTAAACTTGTAAATATGTAATGAAAAGCGTTTTTTTTGTAATAACCGTATTATTAAACATAATCTTTCAATTATAAAATCCTATAAAAATAAATAAAAATCTAGAAAATACTAAAACTAAATTATTGAAAGTAAAATATAATCTATAATTTTACGGAGGTAATGAAAATGAGTGATAACACTACTAATTCATTAGATTTAAAACAAACAGTTGGATACTATTTATTTGATTGTTTAAGAAAAGAAGGTATTACAGAAATCTTTGGAGTTCCAGGAGATTACAACTTTTCACTTTTAAATATCTTAGAAAAATATCAATATATAAATTTTATAAACTGTCGAAATGAATTAAACGCAGGTTATGCTACTGATGCATATGCAAGAGTTAGAGGAATGGGTGCATTAATAACAACTTTCGGGGTTGGAGAACTGAGTGCTTGCAACGCTATTGCTGGTTCGTATTGTGAAAGTGTACCAGTTATTCACATAGTAGGTGCTCCAAAAACCATGGTACAACAAGAACATAAGCAGATGCATCATACATTACTAAATGGAGACTTTGATGTATTTAGAAAGGTATCAGAAAATATAACTGAATATAATGCTGTGATAACACCTGAAAATGCTACTCTAGAGATACCAATAGCTATTCAAAAAGCAAAAGAAAATAAAAAGCCTGTTTATTTATTGTTAGCAACAGATATTGTAAGCAAGAAAGTGGTTAAAAGACCTATAAATTTAGAAAATAAGCAAACTAATCAAAAAAATTTGCAATCAGCTATAAATCATATACAACAAATGATGAATGGAGCTAAGAATCCTCTACTTATCTCAGGTACTTTTGTATCAAGATATAATCTTCAATCTCAAGTAGAACAAATTGTTCAAAAAATGAATTTACCTGTAGCAACTATGATTATGGGAAAAGGATCTTTTGATGAAAGCAATAAAAATTATATAGGACTTTATGCAGGAAGTCTTGGAAGTAAGGAAGTTCAAAATAAAGTTGAAACATGTGACTGCATTTTGTCAGTTGGTACAAAGTGGTCTGACTATAATACAGGTGCTTTCACCGCAATGCTTAATCCTTTAAATATTATTGATATTCAACCCTATTACGTTAAAGTTGGCACCGCTGTATATGAAAATATCCTAATTAAAGATTTGTTAGGTGAGCTACTATCAAAGGTTGATATTAAAACCGCTTCAGTGCCAGCTGTAACTTTTCCTTATACAGAAAATTATGCTTCACTAGGTGAAGATATTTCTTCAAAATATCATTATCCGAGATTTCAAAGTATGTTTAAGGAAAATGATGTTATCGTTGCAGACGCAGGTACTTTCCAATTTGGAATAGCAGAATTAAGACTTCCAAAAGGTGCTACTTATATAACTCAAGGTGGATGGGGAAGTATAGGTTATGGAACACCAGCTGCCTTTGGTGCTTGTATAGCTGATAGAAATAGACGTGTTATTTTATTTGTTGGTGACGGTTCAAATCAAATGACAGTTCAAGAATTCAGTTCAATTTTATCTAATAACTGCAAACCAATCGTCTTTCTAGTAAACAATAATGAATATACCATAGAAAAATACCTAAATATTAATGAAAAGCAGACTCATTATAATGATATTCCTATATGGGATTATTCAAAACTTATAGAGGCTTTTGGAGGAGATGCTTATACTGCTAAGGTCTATACAAATAAAGAGTTAGATGATGCAATAAATCAAGCAGAACTACAATGTAAAGATAGATTTTGTTTTATTGAAATATACGCTCCTCAAATGGATGCTCCTGAAATAGTACATAAAATGACTAATGTACTTGAGCAAATGAAGTCTTAGTTATATATAATTTTTTTCTAAAAAGAACTCTAAAATTTATTAGAGTTCTTTTACAATAAATATAATATTCTTGATTAAAATTTCTCAAATTCTTCTTTTATCTCACTTAATATCTGTTCGTAACCGCGGATTCCTTCTTCAGCATCAGGATTTATTGCTTCAGAAACCACAGGAAATTCATCTATAAAATTTAGACTCTTCTTCTCTTTTAACCCTTCTTTTCTTAATGCCTTAACTAAGGATTCTTTATCTGTTGTCCAGACTTGTACATATTTAAATGTTGTTATAAATATTTCATTTAAAGTATTGTCATCATAATAAGCAATTCCAAATTCACTAAAGCCATCATTAGATAATTGAAATTCGTATTTACTAAATAAGTCAATTATATTTTGTTTATCTGAAATTTTACTTAGAGTAGGCTTTTCACCCTTGAATCCAATTAATCCATAAGCTTTATCTCCTAGTATACTATCAGACAAGGTTATGAATAAACTCCATAGTCTATCAATATCAATATTTATCTCTGTGAAATGTGTAAATTTTTTATCAGCTACTTCTACAATCTTATATCCCTGAACTATATTTGCAGAGTTTCTTTTTTTGTTTATTTCCTCTACAACATATCCTTTTGGATATTCATCGTCTCTTGGTATTCTTATGCCAAGTGGCAGTTTATAAATGCCCATAACTTAACCTCCATAATTTAAACTTTTGCCTTACTCTTATGTTTTATCTTATACCATATTATGGATAATAGTTAAAATACTTTACTAAATAAGTGATAAATTATAAAAAAACTCTGAAAAGCTCAGAGTTCTCATTAAATTTCTATGAAGTTTATTTTGGGCAATTAATCTGCCACATTACTCCAAACTTATCAATAAGGCCACAATGACATGGACTGAAGAATGTTGCAACTGGCTCCATTATGATTTTTGAACCCTCTTTCATTTTGTTGAATATTTCCTTAACTTCTTCAGGATTTGATAACTCTACTGTGAATGATATTTGATTTCCAATTGTAACTTGTGCTGGATTATGGTCAGCTATATGAATTTTAGTACCATTTAAATCAATTTGAGCATTCATTATTAAATCCTTTTGCTCAGGAGTCCCAGCTCCTACGCTGCCATATGTAATTAAATAATCAGTTGTTGCTCCAAAAGCTTCACTATAAAATTCAATTGCTTCTTTACTACTTTCCTTCATTACTATACGTGGTGTTATTTTCATAATCATCGTCCCCTTTTAATATCAATTTTTATTCTTTATTTCCTGTTTCAACAAAACTCTTTAATGCATTAAGCTTCTTATCCCAAAATCTTTCATAGTATGAAAGCCAATATTTAAGTTCTTTTAATGGTTCAGGTTGAAGCGTATATCTAACCTCTCTCCCAACTTTCTTTGTGGATACAAGTCCTGCTTCTGACAAAATATTCAAATGTTTAGAAACTGCAGTACGACTTATTGTAAATTGGCTACTTATAGCTGTTACTGGCAACTCCTTATCAGCTAATAAACTAATTAACTCTCTTCTGGTTGGATCTGCAATTGCTTGAAATACATCATGCTTATGATAAGTATTTACCATTATTATCATCCATTTTTTGTTTTAAACCTTCTGATAAATAACCCCATCCATCGTACATAATTTCACGAAGCTGTATATTCTCTTCTGACCAACCAGCGTGAACAAGAGTAAACTCAGTTTTATTGTCAATTTCTTTTAATTCAAATGAAACATATTGATCTAAGTTATTGCCCCTCCATGTAAATCCAAGTTTATATGGCGGATTTAGTTCCTTAACTATACAATGACATATCCCATCCCAATCTCCCTTGGGTTGTGACTTAAATGTAAACTCATATCCTAATATTGGCTTAAAATTATTAGGCATAAGCCATGCTTCAAGTCCTTCTTTTGTTGCTATAGCATTCCAAACTTTATTTATATTTGCTTTGATTATTACACTACGAACTATATCAGGTAATTTTTTACTAGATTTTTCTGTCAAAATCGCACCTCCTATTATAATTATGTAACCATTTGGTTGCATAATTATAATATAACACCATTTGGTTGCATGTCAATATAATTTATTTTATTTTCACACTAATAAAGCAAAAATGGAACAGACTCTTAAGTCAATTTAGTATATATTATAATTACCACGTGGAATAAAGAGGTGAATGGGATGAAATATAAAGATATAATCTTTAAAAGTATTAAATACATTGAAAGAAATATCAAAGAGACTTTAACCGTTGATATTATAGCTAGGGCTATGGGGTATTCACCCTATCATTTTTCACGCATTTTTAAAACTGAGATGGGAATTTCACTAATGGAGTATGTTAAGGAAAGACGTCTCATTAATGCTTCGAAAGATATATTTTCTGGAAGAAGAATTCTTGATGTATCAATAGAATATGGTTATGAAACACATAGTGGATTTTCTAAATCCTTTAAGAAAAAGTTTGGATTCTCCCCTTCCATAATTCACGCCATTTATCTATCACTTGAATTTTCCTATAAGGGAGGTAATTATTTTATGGAAAAAAGTAATGAGATTAAAAATATTACACTGGAGAAAGCTAATATATTTCTGCAATCAACTGAAGAATTTATAGAACCTGATGTTTTATATGATAGATTATTAAAAAGCATACTAGAAAACAAACTACTTGAAAATTTGAATAGTCTTAATAAAGCCTATGATATTGCCTTTAAGGCCCATGAGGGACAATTTAGAAAATCCGGTGAGCCATATATTGTCCACCCGTTATCAGTTGCTATTATACTTTCAGAAATGGGAGCTGACGAAACTACGATAATTGCCGGGTTATTACATGACATTATTGAAGCAGATTCTTCAATTACATTAGTTGACATTAAGAAAAGTTTTTCGAAAAGAATATCTGATATAATATGTGAAGTATCTACGTTCATGGACTTTAATATTGATGAGTTTCTTAAAAATTCTAATTATAAAGATGAGGTTATTTTAATAAAACTAGCTGATCGCCTCCATAATATGCGTACAATTAAATACATGGAACCCGAAAGATGGAACGAAAAGGCTAAAGAAACCTTAGAAATCTTTTCTCCTCTAGCTGCTAAACTTGGTATTTCAAAAATTAGAACTGAACTTGATGATTTATCCTTAAAGTATATGTCATAAAATAAAGGAGGGCTGATACCTCCTTTATCTTACATATTCATATAGATAATTATTATATTCCTCTGTGGTGTTTATGAATTTAAAGCTTATAATATGTGTTTTTTAATAGTAATGAATCCTTTTCTACCAAAGGACCTTCTAAAATCACGCAACCTTTTGCATTAAAATCTTTTAATGCTTTTAAACACTCAATGTAATTAAAATCGCTCTCTAATACTGGGAGATGATTTCTCTCTCCTTTTTCATTATAATTAATTCCACCCATGTGTATATGCATATCTTCAATTGCATCTCTTCCTAATTGATTTAATATATATTGAAGTATTTTCGCAAAATCTTCATATGTCTTTAAACTACCATTTTCTCGTGCATGGATATGAGCAAAGTCTATACATAACTTACAGTGTTCTATCTCTTTGCATAGAGATACTAATTCCTCAAGACTGCCAAACTGACTTGGCTTTCCCGTAGTCTCTAATCTATAATCTACTCCTTTATAAGGGAGCTTTAATAAATTTTCTTTTATAGTTTTATATGTTTCTTCTCTTGAACTTTTTAAATAAAATCCTGGGTGAAAAATCAAACTCCTACCTTTTACTTTTAATAAGCCTTCCATAGCTTTAATTACCCTATCAATTGATTGTTCTTGCTTTTCAATTTCATCAGCATTTAAATTAATGTAATGTGAGCCATGGGCAGATAGATAGATATCATCCTCCAACTTAGTTTTTAATATCTCATCTCTATTTTTATCAGTGACATTTACATTTCTTACAAAAAGAAGTTCCATTGCATCTAGTCCAATTGACTTAATATATTTCATACCAGAAGAATAATTAAATTTCTTTTTACCATCGCCAATTGGAAGTCCAGATATTCCAAATAAAAGCTTATCCATACTCTTCTTCCTTCGTTAATAAAAATTAGTCTCGTATTATTTTAGTTTTTCAATTCTCCACCATATTAATTCATCATCTTCTTTATATATAGATGCGCCAAGATTTCTTAACACTCTATGTGATGCAATATTGCCTTTATCTGTATCTGCAATAATTGCATTAACCTTAGGATCTTTAAACATCCAATTTACGAGTCCACTTACTGCTTCAGTAGCATATCTATTCATTCTATATTCTTCTTCATCAATACCATAACCTACAATTACTTCTCCTGCATCATTAGGCACTCCTTTAACTATTACAAAACCGATAATCTTATTATCTTCTTTATGAATAATGGCCCAACAAGTTAACCATAAATAATTATTAGGATCCTCTAATATCCTTTTAAGTCTAATCTCCATTGCATACTTAAGTATTTTAATTAACTCTTGCCTTGCAACATTTAATCTTAAATTAAGCTGCATTCTTTTATAATCCTTTATTGCAAGTTCTAAATACTTTGCCTCTAAAGGAAATAGATATAACCTTTCGGTATCTAAAGTATTCTCATTAAGTTCTTTTAATTCATAATTCATTTATATATCCTCCAAATAATTAATTTAGGGCAAAATAAAAATACCCTGAAATAGTTTTTTAACTACTCCAAGGCTATCCATTACTTTTCATTAATTACTATATGAATGTATGATTAATAGAACCTATTTGGAGTAGTTTTTAATAATAATTTAATTTCTAATACACTTGTTATTTTTAACATGGCAACCACTCCTTTCATCATTTACAAATAATAGTATATCATAGATTTACTAAAATACAACCCACGTGTTTATATTTTTTCATTCAAAATAACCATATGGATATGGTCTTCCCACTTCCCGTTAATTCTTAAATACTTTGGAGATACTCCTTCATTATTGAAGCCTAACTTTTCAACTACTCTTAATGAACGTGCATTTTTAGGCATAATGTTAGCTTCAATTCTATGAAGTCCCCCCTCACTAAACATAACATCAATTCCCTTTTTAATTGCTTCAGTCATGTATCCTTTATTTATCTCATCCTTATCTAATTTATATCCTAGAAAACAAGAAAGGAAACCACCTCTAACAATGTTACTGAATCCTATAGAACCAATTATTCTATTTTCTTCTTCTTTTTTGAAGATCCATAGCCTAAATGAGTTGCCTTTATCAATATCCTCCAAGTCCTTTTCTATAGCTTTCTCTTGATATTCTCTTTCATAGAATTCTCCACTCTTAATTGGCTCCCATTCTTCTAGAAAGTCTCTATTTCTTATGTAGTACTCTATTACATCTTCAGCATAATTTTTGTTGATGACTTTTAAAATTAGTCTCTCTGTTTCATATATTTTCTCCATAGTATACCCCCCTACTAATCTAATCAATTATCTATCCAAGACATATTTGCAAATTCTTTTAGAAATCCTATTAAAAATTCAAGTTCTTCAACTTCATATCCTTTAAGAAATTTATTAATTTCTAGTTCCATCTTTTTATGTAGCTCTTCGTGTAAATCATAAAGTTCTTTTCCCAGTGGAGTTATATTAAAGATATATTCCTTCTTATTATTAGGTATTGACTCTTTTTCAATAAGACCAAACTCCAGAAGCTTTCTTGTAATCTTAGAAACGGTTCCTTTGGGAACATTTATACTTTTAGAAATATTTATAGTATTAATAGAGCCATGTCTTCCTATTGCAGCTAAAACATGTATCATAAGTACAGTAAAATCTTTAAAATATCCCAGTAAAATTGGATTTTTGCAGTTTTCAATTAACCATTTCTTCTCTTCATCGTCCTCAGATGCATGTCTATTTTGAACTTCCGTAAAGGCGTCTTTTACTTCATCTATTTTAAATTCCTTTATCTTATCAACATCATTTTTGTATTCCTCTTTCAATGCAGTTCCTCCTTCTAAATCAATTAAGATCTTATTTAAAAGTATATCATAAAAAGAAATCTCAATAAAGTTTCTTGGAAACTATATTGACTTTTAAAAAACTCTTTGCTATTATGGTTTCCAGGAAACTATTTAAAGATTCATATAGGAGGTTAATTATGAATACAACAATTTATTACTTTACTGGAACAGGTAATTCCCTAAAGGTTGCAAAAGATTTAGCTAATGAGCTCGGTGATACTAAGTTAATTAAAATATGTAGAGAGAATATAAGGTCTCTACCTACAGATATGTCCGAGCGTATAGGATTCGTATTTCCAGTCTACTTTCATGCTTTGCCAATAATGGTTAAAGAATTTATTACAAATCTTAAAATTGATAAATCATCTTACATTTTTGCAATCTCAACATATGCAGGCTCTCCTGGTGCTCCTATGCATATTCTTAATCAGATATTACATAAAAAAGGAATCAAGCTTTCAGCCTCATATAATGTTTTAATGCCTGGTAATCATCAAACAACACATGATGTTCAACCAATAAATGAGCAAAATGCAAGATTTAAAGCTCAAGAAGAAAAAATTTTTAAAATAGCAACTAGTATAAAAAATAATGATATTATTAAAATTAAGGAAAGTGGGAAACTTCTTACTTCATTAATTACAAATTTTATTTTTAAGCCTCAAAAAGTTTATAATCTAGATAAAGATTTCAGTGCTGATAATAATTGTATTAGTTGTGGTACATGCTCTAAGGTTTGTCCTGCTAACAATATAATAATGAAAGATGGGAAGCCTGAATGGCTGCATAAATGTGAAGCATGTTTAGCTTGCATGCAATGGTGTCCAAAGAAAAGCATTCAATATAAAGATGTAACTGAAGCTAGAGGAAGATACCATCATCCAGATATAAAAATAAATGAGCTTTTATAAAAAAGGACGTTTTGCTTGCAACAATTGCAAACAGAACGTCACTATTTATATAATTTATTGAGATATGAAATCAAATGCTTCCCATCCACTAGCCGAATCTCTATTTGCAATTAATGGGTTATTTCCATAATTATCTGCACATACATATTTATTATTAACTACTGCTTTTAATGCCTTCTTGCCATCTGGTAAAGTTTCCAAATGGAAGGTTTCCCATGTACCAATTGCATCTTTATTGGCAATTAACGGGTTATTGCCATAATTATCAGCACATACATATTTATTATTAGCTAAAGATCTTAATGCTATATTTCCATTACCTAAGTCTATTTGTTCAAATTGTTCCCATAAACTTGGTGCTGTTCTATTGGCGATGAGTGCGCTGTCTCCTCCATTATCCGCTGTTACATATTGACCATTTGCAGCGGCTTTTAACGAAACTATATTATATCCATTAGCTCTTTGGTATACATGAACATAGTCTATTAAATATTTTTGTGGGAATACTGTTGAAGCATCTGGATATCCTGGCCATCCTCCTCCTACAGCTAAATTCATTAATATGAAGAATGGTTGGTTGAATACCCATTCATTGCCCCCAACATCTTTTGGAGTTCTAGTTTCATATAGATTGCCATCTACATACCACTTAATTACACTTGGTTCAAATTCAACTGCATAAGTATGATAGTCATTACTAAATGCTGTAGAATTTGTATATGCTGCACCAATTCCCTTATCAGCTGAATATCCAGGTCCATGAATTGTACCATGTACTACATTAGGCTCTTTACCTATGTTCTCCATGATATCAATTTCTCCGCAATTTGGCCATCCTTTATTGGGCTGATCTATATTGCTTCCTAACATCCAAAATGCAGGCCAAATACCTTGACCATATGGAATTTTTGCTCTCATTTCAACTCTACCATATTTAAAATTAAAAGTGTTCTTTGTCAACATTCTTGCTGATGTATATTGTGCTCCATTATAATTTTCTTTATTAGCTTGTATTACTAAATTACCACCTTGAATATATGCATTTTGAGGTCTATCAGTATAGTATTCTAACTCATTATTTCCCCAGCCTCCTGCACCAATATCAAAGCCCCATTTAGTTCTATCTATAGGGGTTCCATCGGGAACATTAAAATCATCTCCCCATACCTGAACCCACTTGTCAGTTATAGAAGCTTTTGCTGGAATTGTATTTACTGATGCTCCAAGAACTAAAGCCGAAAGTACAGTAGCTATTACTAATTTCTTTTTAATCATAATACCCCTCCTCAATTCTACTTAACTGTAATTATGTCAAATTCTTCCCAGCCGCCTACAGTTGTTCTATTTACTATTAAAGGATCATTTCCATAGTTGTCTGCACAAACATACTGATTATTTGCCATAGATTTTATCGCTGTTTTTCCATCAGGCTGAGTTATAAGCTGGAATGCTTCCCAAGCCCCTCCGACTGTTGCTCTATTAGCAATCAGTGTACTTCCTCCGCCGTTCTGGGCTGAAACATATTGATTATTTGCAAGTGACTTAAACGCAAAAGTACCATTTCCTAAATCAACCTGTTCGAATTCTTCCCAGGCATCATAGCTATCTCTATTTGCTATTAATGGATTATTTCCATAGTTATCAGCACATACATATTTGCTGTTTACTGCTGCTTTTATTGCGACAATTTTTGAAGGAGTTGGATTTGGATTTGAACTTCCCAAGTCATTCCAAATCTGTCCTAGGAGTTGTCCATTATCTTGACTATATTCCCAAAACATTGCTCCGCCTAATCCTTTACTCTTAATAAAAGAATCTTTAACTGCAATAGATTGCGGATCTTCGTAGGTTACTGCAAACTTTCCGTTTTGAGTTAAATATGGAGCTTGAGCTGCTGAATCCCATTGTCTAACATATCCGTTTTTATTTATATAATTATTTACTAACTCTGTATAGGTTGGCCATCCACCGGATGTTGTTCTACCATAGAAAGGCATGCCAAGATTTAACTTAGCTGAAGGTACTCCTGCATTTAAATAATTGTTTACAACAGTTTCACAGCTATATCCTGATGTAGCTAAGCTTGAATTATAAGTATTTGAATTTAATGTGTTTCCATTTGTAAAATCGTAGGTCATTAAATTTATATAGTCTACTATATTTGTTACATTTCCTATTTCAATCCATGAATTCACATAATCATAAGATGCTCCAGCTGCAATAGATAAGATTTTACCTGTACCAATAGAGTTTCTAATTGCTTGAAGTAATAGTGTGAAATTCTGTTTATCTGAAGGACTTCTAGCTATTATTCCTCCACCACCGTCTACTGGGTATTCCCAATCTATATCTATCCCATCTAAGCCATACTGATTTACATAATTAAGACAACTTTGTGCAAAAGCACTTCTACCAGCTGCAGTAGATGCTGCTTGGGAAAATCCATCCATTCCCCATCCACCTATAGATAGTATAACCTTTAAGTTTGGATTCTTTGATTTTAGTCCAGTGAGTGTTCTTAAATCATTAGTATTATCAACTCTAATCGTATGATCTGAGTTGATTGAAGCAAAGGCATAATTAATATGCGTTAGCTTTGAGACATCCATGCTGCTACTTGGAGATCCATAAATATATCCTATGACTTTATAGTTAGTAGCAGCTGAAGCTTTTACATTTGGATTAACACCTAAGGCTAGTAAAAGTGTAAAAATGCTTGCTATAAAACTTGAAGCTATTTTCTTATTCATTTCCCCATCTCCTTTTTAATATTAATTTACTTGTCCATAAAATCAATTTAAGAACTTAGCCACCTCCTATAAAATTATTTCAATTGATATTTCTTTACATAGCAATTAATATGCCAAAACTAAACTATATCTTTATCGTATGTATTTTTTTCCTCAACGTTTAAAAATTACCTATTGCTAAATAGTGTTTTGCGTATCTAATAGTGTTTCATAATTTAGACCCTAGTGTTTTGTTACTAATAATGAAAAACCTCAAATATTAAACACTTAGTTTAATAGTGTTTAATATTTGAGGTTTCTTATATTTTAGATGCGCAAATTTAAATCATAACCATAGATCAAAAATATTGAAAGAATCGATATATCTTCTTTTGAAATTAACACTCCATATATGTCTTCAATTACTTTAACAATTTCTGTTACCGTCTCCAATTGCTCTTCATTTTTTGAAACTATATCATTTATATAACCACTTATGAAACCATCCTTAATATTATCCTTGTTAATTATATTATCAAAATAGATAACAATCGCTCTATAGAAATCTTCATCTAGAACCCTATTAAAATTCTTCTCACAAAGTTCCACAAATTTATAAGCTGCTTCAATACATCTTGTATCACATATATCCATAATATCTATTTCATTAAATTTCATTTCTATACTTTCTATAAAGCCTCTTATATAGCTATTCAGATTATACTCAACTAAAAACTTTATCTCATAGAAATCCTTTCCTTTGCTTATTAACTCATTTATTTTTGCTTCAATTAGTTTATTAAAATCAGGTTTTTCTAGTGAACTTCTTGGTAAAAAATCATCATCTTTAGGATTAAACACACAATATCTCCCAAGAGTAATTTGTACGCTTTCCAATATAATTCCGCATTCTATATTCTTGTATAAACCATCTCTAATATTGTCATGGAGATCTGTACTGTTAATTTTTATTGTTTCTCTACTTTCTGATATAAACTGTAAGTATGCTTTTGCACATATTAATTTAATGTCATTTTTTAGTTGTCCAATATTATGATTACATCTATATGCTAATAGAGCTCTTAATGTATTGATTGATACTATTATTTCACTATTAAATTTTACAGCTTCTTCTCTAAAAAATTTGCTGATTAATCCAAACTTTTCTTCGTAAGTTCTATGTGCAAGATCTGGCAATGTCAGTATCATTGGAAATCTTCTTATAAATGTTCTCAAAAGAGCTGAATCTGGATCTTCTGTTGTTGCTGCAACAATAATTACCTTTGCTTCTCTCTCATCATCTGTTTCTCCAAGTCTTCTAAATACTCCTTTATCCATAAAAGCAAAAAACATCTCTTGCCCTTCAGGGGGGAGTCTATGTACTTCATCAAGAAATAAAATACCTCCGTTTGCTTTTTCAATAAGTCCAACTTTATCTAAATCAGCTCCTGTAAAAGATCCCTTGCTAACACCAAATAATTGACTTATTAATAATTGAGGATTGTTTGCATAATCAGCACAATTAAAAGTTATAATATCAGAATCCTTGTCCATCTTTCCCATTTCAATTGCATAACCATGGATTAAATCTGCAAACATTGATTTACCTACCCCTGTCTCTCCTAAAATAAGCATATGCATTCCATTGGGAGGATATAAAACGGCTGCTTTAGCTTGTTGTACTGCTGGGTATAAACTTGGATTTCTCCTTGCAAATTTATCAAATACTGTAACGTATTTTTTATTATTCTTCTTTTGAATTGGACTGTATAATACTGGTCTTCCTTTTGTTTTACTTACTCTCCCAAATTCAAATAACCTATTAAGGTCATTGCTGACATTTGCACGACTTAGGTTTAAACCCTCTGCAATTTCAAAAGCACTTATCCCTTTACCACTATAAAGCTCTTGCAATTTTTCATAAACAGCCTCCAGCCTTCTCATAAAATTCACCCCTATAGCATAAATAATAAATTTTAAAATTTATATAATCAGATATAGCGTAAAAACTCGAATACTTGTGCAATATATTGTATTTTATACAATTTTATACCAATATGTATATATTTACAATATATTTTTATTTTTTACAATTAATAATTAAATTGAACTTTTTAATAAATTAAAAAGTCACTTAATAATTAATAAGTGACTTTTACTAAAACTTTTCTATGAAATATATTCTTTATTTATTTCCACTACATGCTTTAAAGACTGAACCTATTCTCTCATTTAAACTAAAGTATCCTGAATCCATCATAATAATAGGATCCACTTTTAATGCATTAGGTTTACCATTATCCAAACACTCTTCTTTTGCAAATACAGAAACTATTTCCCCAATAAACATAGTAAAATCAAACATTGGAATTGTCTGTATTACCTTACATAGATAGTTTATAGGACATTCTTCTATCATAGGTGCTTTTCCATTTTCATCATAAAAGGAATTAAATATATTAGATTTATCAGTCTTATTTCCAGTAATCGTACCACATAAATCTGTTTTTTCTATTAAATCTACTGATGGTATATTAACACTAAAATAACCATTTTCTATTACACCTTTAGTTGTGTAATGAGAATTCTTTAAGGATATATATAATACTGGTTTTTGGCTAACAACTCCATATGCTCCAATAGTTGCATAGTTAGGTTTCCCATCAACTTCTGCTCCTGCTAGAACAGTAATATATGGTCCAAAAGGAATATTTGCAATCTTCTTTTTATTCATATTTTATCTCCTAACGTATAATTTATTTGTTGCAACATGATAAATTATACGTTAGAAAAAAAATAAATTATAGACTTTTTCTTTGCTATTTATTATCATATAGATAGGGTACGCCCCTAAGTTCAACTAATAAATCTAGTCATATATGTCAGAAAATTCAATTCTAACTTTTTTCATATAATTTCTTTCAAGTTGATTTGGACTCTTATTTTTAGTATCATCATTAATTGAAATGTCTAATAGTGAAATAATAAATTCACTTCCTTCGCCTAATACACTCTTTACTAAAATACTTCCACCTTGCATCTCAACTAAAGATTTTGCTATAGCTAATCCAATTCCGCTACCTTCACATGATTTTGAAATAGATTTATCTACTTGAATAAACCTATCAAATATCAACTCTTGCATACATTCTGGAATTCCAATCCCTGTGTCCTTTACTGAAATGCATACTCTATTATCTTCTAAATGTATTTTAACAAATATGCTTCCACCTTTTTCAGTAAACTTGACGGAATTAGATAACAAGTTTAATATTATTCTTTCAATTAAATTAGGATCACAAGCTATAATTCTCTCTTCAATATCCGTGTCAAAAATAATAGATATTTCTCTATCTTTAATAAACTCAGCTACAGACATAGTTATGTCTTCAACTATCCTTATAATGTCATAATTTTCAAAATTCACATCAAAATTCAAAGCATCTATCTTAGTAATATCAATCAAGTTTTCAATTATCCTTATTAATCTATAAGAATTTTGTTTAATCATATCTAAATATTTATTTAATGTATTATCATAAAAATTACTCTTCTCTACATTTTCTTCCATAATCTGCTCTGCACAATATATTACATTTAATGGAGTTCTAAGTTCATGAGATATATTAGCAAAGAAATCCGTTCTTAGTTTCTCATACTCTTTTAACTTCCTATTGGTTTCCTCAAGTTTTTTCTTACTTTCTAGATTATCTTTGTTATTTATAAAATCTTGTGAAAAGTGCTTAAAATTGATATTAGATGCTATATAAGCAAAAAGTGCAACTATTACTACATTAACCATATTACTAAATAAAGATCTTATATCATGAACTATATAAAAAATTCCTAATGAAAAAATTAACATTGAAATAAAATAGGTAACAAATGCTTCTAAGGGTGAAATATATAAAAGTGCTGATATACATAAAATGCATATTAGATATGCAGAAATTTGTCCACCTATACTGAGATTATTTAATGCCATAAACATACACCAATATAATGTAATGTTTACAAGCAATATATAAAGAGTCCTTAAAGTCAGTTCTTTTTTATATTTTTTATGCATCTTCAAGAGAATGAACCATAATAAAATCAAAATTATCACTGAAATGTGTGAATAGAATAAATATATATATGATGAAGTTTGAGCTCTCATAGGCTTATAAACAATTAAATCCATAGCTAACAATATTGAGTTTAATATCAAAAGTATTGTACCAACTTTTTCGCATCTACTTATATTTGTATATATTCTATGATTTTCAAATTCATATTTATATTTCTTTATATTTGACTTAATATTTCTAATTTCACTATATTTGTTTAAAATTGAACGCATTCCAACTCCTAGAACTAAATACCTGTCATGTATAATCCTGTATCAAGGTATATATTTTTCCACATTATTAAACTATTCTACAATTATACAAATAACCCTTTTTATAACGAGGTTTTTTCGCACGACAAAAAAATCCATATATTGACTTATAATATTAAAATCTTATGTTCTAATCAAAACATGATGTGTCTTCATTCTTCTTAAAGTAATATTCTCATTTTACATAAATCCCAGCCAGTGGTTGCATTTTAAAATCTTGTAAGCTATACTCATTCTATATTTTAGAATTATCTTAATGTTTTTCACTTACCTTAAGGAGGCAAACTATGAATCAAGAAAAAAAGCTATCAATTATAATTCCTGTATATAACGCTGAAAATTTTTTAATGGATTGTTTAAATTCATTGATAAATCAATCATATAAAGATCTAGAAATAATATTAGTAGATGATGGTTCTAGTGATAATAGTAAAGAAATAATTAAAACTTATATGGAAAAAGATTCACGAATAGTAGGATATTTTAGAGAAAATTCCGGAGTTAGTTCAGCCAGAAATTTTGGAATAAAGAAATCTAAGGGTGACTATATAGCTTTTGTTGATGCTGATGATTGGTTAGATCTAAATGCTTATGAAGAAACCATTAATCAATTTAATAAAACTAATTGTGATGTTGTTCTTTTTAGCTATATTAAGGAATTTAATTCTACAATCAGAATACCTGAGATATTACCTTTTAAAACGGAAGAGTTATTAGATAAAAGTAGAATTCATAATGACTTAGTATTAAATTTAATATCATATGCTGATGAAACAAAAGAATCTATCATGGGGGCTATTTGGAGATGTGTTTTCAAATCTGATTTACTAAAACATAATGAAATACTTTTTGATACTGAAATGCATTATGCTGAAGATTTGATCTTTTGTTTAAATTCCTTTAGTAAAAGTAATTCAATAAGTATAATAAACAAGCCTTTCTACCATTATAGATTTAATACATCATCTGTGACTGCACAATATAAAAGTGATCACTTTGAGAGGCAATTATTTATATATGACAAAATTAAAGGAATATTTAAGAACAATAATGATATAGCTTTAAATGATAGAATGAATATTATGATGCTTCGATATATAATAAATGGGATTACTCACATTTGCAACACTTCCATGAGCTTTAAAGAAAAATATGAAAGTGTAAAAACTATACTTAACAATAAAAAAAGTGAAGATTTAAGGAAAAACTATACTATTAAATCAACTAAATATAAGATACTTAAATACAATCTTCCCTTAACTACTTTTCTATTGATTAGTTATGTAAATAATAAAAGCAAAAAGAGGATGACTACTTAATATACCTTGATTCCATAAATTACTTGTATATCTGCTCCTTTTCTATACGAAATATTTACTATACGTGTAAAAAGGAGTGGGTAATTCTGAAATACTTAAAAAATTTTTCAACAACTCTAATTTTAGTAATGATCTTTGCTTTTAATAGTCAATTTATTTCAGTAGCAGCACTTTCTATTCCCCTGGCACCTACTTCACTAACTTACTCTGGAATAACATCAAGTAGTGTTAATTTAAGTTGGACTCCAGTTTCAGGGGCTATTGGTTATAAGGTTATTCGTTATACTTCAAGTAATCCAAGTTATTCTTTAGTAACTATTACTTCATCGACTACTTTTAAGGATACTAACTTAACACCTAATACAAAATATTTCTATTTCGTTAGAGCTTATAATTCTGTCGGTTCATCAAATTATTCTCCAACAATTAGTTTTTATACTGCCAAAGCGGCAACAGCACCTTCAGCACCAACTTCACTAACATATTCTAGTGTTACCACAAACAGTGTTAATTTAAGTTGGTCTCCAGTTACTGGTGCCATTGGATATAAAGTTATTCGTTATACTTCAACAAATCCAACTTATACATTGGTAACTACAACTACATCTACTTCGTTCATAGATACTAATTTAATCCAAGATACAAAATACTTATATTTTGTTAGAGCTTACAACTCTAACGGTTCATCAAATTATTCTCCAACTATTAGTATTAGCACTACTAAAAAGATTGTACTTGGATATGCTACTTATTACTATTCCGGGGACAGTTCTTCTTATAACTCAATGGTAGCCAATACTTCAACTATTGATGAGATCGCAACCGATACCTTTGCTACTGATGGCACTGGTAACATTAACGGATTAATTCCAACTAATCAAATTACTTATGCTAATACTAACGGAATAAAAACATTTTTAATGATAACTAATAACTTCAATAAAGATATCGCAAAGAAATTATTAGAAAGTTCAACTAATAGGAAAACACTAATAAATAATATTTTAGGTGCATTAAAAACTTATGGATATAAAGGTGTAAATATTGATTTAGAAAACATCTATTATTATGACAGAAGTTACCTAACAACCTTTATGAGTGAACTATATAGTAGTCTTAAACCTTTAGGCTATTACGTAACTATTGCTGTTCCTGCAAAAACTAATGGTAGTGCCACTGATGATTGGGGCGGTGCTTTTGATTATTCTGCAATCTCTAGATACTCAGATCAGATATTAATAATGACTTATGATGAGCATTATTTTGGTGGAACTCCAGGTCCAATAGCATCCATTGGTTGGGTTGAAAATGTAATTAACTATGCACTAACTGTTATACCTAAAGAAAAAATCTTGCTAGGAACTGCTGCCTATGGGTATGATTGGTCTTCAAAAGGGTCAAATTCATATGGTGCTGCAGAAATTTATAATTTAGCCCAAAAATATAATACCTCTATAAAATGGGATTCTGTATCACAGTCGCCATACTTTACTTATAAGGATTCCACAGGAGTTATTCATACTGTATGGTTTGAAAATTCCTATAGCGTGAGCTTTAAACTAGATCTTGTAAATAAGTATGATTTAGCTGGAATAGGTATATGGAGACTTGGGCAAGAAGATCCTGCTTATTGGACAAGTATTAAAACAAAATTAGTTAGATAAAATTATATTTTCATATTTCAAAATAAGGCAGAACCAGTGCTTATACGGGTTCTGCTTTGTTAATTTTTAATAGTATTTATTTCTAGATTATATTGTTCCATATATTAGTGAGCTTCTTGCCATCATCTTTATAATAAATATAAGCTGGTTGCCAGTAAGCACCAATATACTCACGCTGTCTAGTATTAACTGATACATATATTTCACAAGGATTTTCTGTAGCCTCAATTCTTACAACATTATATCTTTCTGGAACCCCAGGCCATAAAGAACCTTGAGTTGCACTTAAAGCTCCTGCTCCAATCATAATCATATTAGGATTGATATTTTGGGGGTTTAAATAATCTAGACTTATTGTTCTGTGCACATGTCCATGCATATAAATCTTAAAATTCTCATTTTGCATTGCATTTGCAAAAGGAATATCCTTTCCATACCCATTAGTTAGTTCTACTGGATGATGCCCAACAGCTATTTTTATAAAATTCTCTTTTGGAAGCATTCTTGATGCTTTTATTAATCCATCCACATCAAAATAAGTTACTTGACGATTAAATTGATCAATGTTTGCAGCTGTATTCAGCATGAAAAATGCTATTTTCTTATTATCTATAAAGTCCCCAGATATTACTTTAAGTTGTTCCTTAGGGTTATCTGGAAAAGGTTCTCCATATAACTTTTCGTAAAGATATTTGCTATAATTAGTAAACTTCTTATTCCATTCTTCTTCATTTCTTTTTAAATAGAATATATCTGTCCCTACATTGGTTACTACTTTATCGTTTGGCCCTGGAATTCCCTGAGTCAAGTGGTAGCTACTCATAGTTACATCCCAGCTTAAATCATGATTTCCTGGTACAATAATTATTTTATTGTAAGGAAGCATTAATTTTTTACTTAGTATATCGATAAAGTGAAATGCTTTTTCAAAGGAAATTTGTGAGTTTCCGAAGTTTACAAAATCACCACTCACTACAACATAATCAATATCTTGTAATCTTAGTGTATTCTCTACATTATCAAAATACACTTTTTTTAAATCTTTTATAAGAAGATAAGCTTCATTTTCTTCATCTATATTTTCATCAAAATGCAAGTCACTTATATCTACGATATAACCTTTTCTTTTATAAGATTTTTCATTTGTGGTAACCAACTCATTGCTTGTCCAATCTTTTGTTTCTCCTATCACTTAATCTTACTCCCCTTTCTAATATTTCTTTTTCACTAATATAATATTCTGGAAAGTAATTTTAGTTTATTAAATTCGATTCCCCATCTTTAATTGTTTCATATAAGATAATATAACAATTATACAAAGCTTAATATAGTAACATGTATTATCGATAAGTAATATTATATTAGTAAGATATTTAAGTTTATTAATATATCTCTTCCTATATAAGGAGATTGATAATAAATGAGACTATATACTATACAAGGTGCTTCTGATGCATTGTTATTCGTAATGGAAGAAGGTAATCCCTTTGGGAAACCTATAGTTTTTATTCATGGTGTTTCCCAAAATAAACTTTGCTGGATTAGACAATTAGATTCAGACTTACTAAGAGATTATAGACTTATAGTTTTGGATTTACGTGGTCATGGGTTATCAGATAAGCCCTTAATTGGGTATGATGATGAAAAGATTTGGGCTTATGATATCCATTCAATAATCACCTATTTAAAACTTGATAAACCTTTCCTTGTAGGTTGGGATTATGGAGGGAAAGTAATACTAGACTATATAAATATTTATGGTGAAGAAAATATTTCAGGAATAAATCTTATTGATGTTGGAACCTCTTCTAGTATTTATGGTGGACGTTACTACACTTCGACATCGCAAGAAATACTATCTGGGTTAATGTCATCAGATACTTTAATATGTAATAATTCACTACAGGAATTTGTTCGTATGCTTTTTTATCACTCCCCTTCTGAAAAAAACTTCTACTTCTTCTTAGGCTTTACCACCATTGTTCCACCATATGTACGTGAAGCAATAATTAAAAGAAAGGTTTTCTATGATAATCTTCTAGCTAAAATTAATGTACCTGTACTTCTTACCCATGGTATTGAAGATGAAATACTCTATCCTTCTCAATCAATAGATAACTCAAAAATTATTAAGAATTCTAAACTATCCCTTTATGAAAACACTGGTCATTCACCCTTTTGGGAAAAACCTATAAAATTTAATAAAGAATTAGTTTCATTTATTAACGAATGTTATAACAATAAATATCATTCTTAGATCATAAAAAATATAGACCACCATACTGATTACTGTATGGTGGTCTATTAAATAATTATCATAATTAAGGATAATTTTAGAATCATAGAGGAAAATATATATAATTTATAAATATAGAAATAGGAGTAACTCTCATGAATAAAAATTACATTTCAAAATTGCTATTATCTTTATCTATATTATCATCATTTAATATTACTTATACCGCACTAAATGAAGGATATAAAGTTAAAGCTTCAGAATCTCAATTTTATATAAGGCCCGAAAAAGTTAGCATAGATGATGCTAAAAAGCTATTAGTAGATGGTAACAAAAGATATGTAGATAATAAACCTTTAGCCATAGATATTAGCGATACTAGGCGTAAAAATTTATCAAGTAATGGACAAAAGCCATTTGCTGTAATTTTAAGTTGTTCTGATTCTCGAGTTCCTCCTGAATTAGTTTTCAATCAAGGTCTTGGGGATCTATTTGTGATTAGAAATGCTGGAAATGTTGTAGATCCAATTGCTTTAGGTAGTATAGAATACGGAACTGAACACTTGAATGCTCCTTTAATTGTAGTACTAGGCCATGAAAAATGTGGTGCAGTTGAAGCTACTATAAAAGGAGGAGAGACATCCGAAAACATAACATCTATTCTTAATAAGATTAAACCATCTTATAATAAAGTTAAAAATCAAAGTCAAAATATTGATGAAGTTATTAATTTAACTGTTAATGAAAATATAAATAATTCTGTATCCGTTATTAGCAAAAGTCCTGTAATCAAGAAGCTTTTAGATGAAAAGAAAGTTGATATTATTGGTGCTAAATATAAAATGGATACCGGAGAAGTTACATATGACTTCAGTAAATAATAACTTAATTAAATACCTTGCTTAGATAATGTAGATTACTGAATTAAGAAAAAGGGAGGTTTTATTCTTTATTACCTAAAAAATTAATTAATATTCTATTAAAGTCTCTACATCTATCTTGGTTTGCACAATGGCTAGCTTCATTAAAGTTAATTCTATAGTAATTTGCTTTATCTAAACACCACTTGTTTGTTAAATTACCTATACTCCTCATAGAATCCTTGTTTCCATAAACTATTAATGTCTTTTTATTTATTTTATAACCTTCTTCAAAATGAAAAGCTTCAGCAGTTTTTAAAAATATTTTAACAAAATCTTTCTTACCAACCTCTTTTACTGTACACTCTATATAATTTCTTACATCCTTTCTTATTGCACTTAATCTTATTCCTACTGCTAGTAGTAGGCTCCAGGGACACATTGGCATCAAAATATGTGCTATTCTAATATATACCTTTTCTAATACTGATAATTTCATTGTATTACACGGACAATCAACTAACACTAATTTATCTATTCTATTGGGATAATAAAATGCCATTTCTTGTGCTAATATTCCTCCCATGGACTGCCCAACTAATACTACTTTGTCTATTCTTTCTATATCCATAATATTTATTAAGTCTTCTACTAATAACTTAATACTAAATTGGTTTCCTATTGGTCTTGATAACCCATGTCCTCTTGCATCCCATACTAATATTTTATTTCTATATTTAATTGCTTCAACTTGTTCTTTGAACATATTATGATCTAAACCAGCACCGTGTAAAAACAATACCCAAGGTCCCGCTACATCTTTAGATATCCAATAGTGAATGTTGCATCCATCTTTTCTTAATGTCTTTTCTAATAAATATTCCTTCATAATACCACCACACCACTTTTACATAATTGTACTTATCTTTTTTAGTTCGTTATTAATACTATTTACAAATCTATCTTAATAAATACAAAATAAAAAGAATCCCCTCATAAACTTCCCCTGCCTACTTCTCAAGGTTCATTTACATCAGAGATTCTTCATAATTTAGAATTAATAATTTTCTATAAACTGTTCTCTTTCATTATATAAAGTCTTATAACCCCAATTCAAAGATAAAAAAACTGTCATACATACTGACGTACAGATGGCTATCATTATAGCTATTTGGTACATAATTGCAGTGGTCGGAAGAGTTCCTGATAATATTTGTCCAGTCATCATTCCTGGCAAAAAAATTATTCCCATACCTAGCATAGAATTCAAAGTTGGAATTAATGCTATTTCTAAAGAATTATTTGCAAAAGGCCTTAGTATCTCTTTAGGCTCTATACCTAAATTAATTAGTGCATTAATTTTTCTTCTTTCTTTATAGACTGAATCCATAAAGGTTTTAGCACCTATATTAATTCCAGTCATTGCATTTCCTATTATCATTCCTGCTAATGGAATTGTATATTGGGGATTAAATATAGATTTACCAATAACAACCGTTACAAAAAAGATTAAGACAAAGAGACCAGAAAAAGTCAACGAAATTCCTATTGCAACTTTAAACTTTTTATTAAGATCATTTCTACCTTTAATTACTCTATTAATAGAAAATGCTATCATAAGTATAATAAAAATCAAAGTATAAATAGGCTTAGGGTTGCTAAATATATACTGCAGTATGTATCCTACTAGTATTAATTGAACTGACATCCTCAAACTTGCAACTAACAAAAGTTTTGTTTGCTTAATCTTCGATTTTTTCATAAGGATTAATACTATAATCAATAGTAAATATATAAGTGAAAATTGAATAATACTTAATGACACTGCTCCCTTCACCGTACTCACTCCTTTATGATTTCTATTTTATTTTCACAAAACTCATTAGTAATGTTTTTGTCATGACTTACAATAACTATTTCTATGTTTTTTTCTTTACAGAAACTAATAATATTCTTAACCATTTTCGAACTATTTTTTTCATCTAAAGCCGAAGTGGGCTCATCTAATAGTATTACTTTAGGACATAGTGACAGAAATATTGAGATATAAACTCTTTGCCTCTCCCCTCCAGATAACGTTGCTGCATTTTGATCCAAAGGAACATTTACTAAGCAAAGTTCAGTAATATATTTCACGTAATCTTCACTAGGCATAGGAAGACCTCTTAAAGAATAAATTTTTTTAAAGTTATCTAATATACTATCTTCAAATAGAAACGGTTCTTGAGAAACTAAACTTACATCTCGTCTTAGTCTAATTGGATTATATTCATTTATATCCTTCCCATCGTACAATATTTCTCCAGTATCTGCACTAATCGAATTATTTAATAACTTTAAAAAAGTGCTTTTCCCACTACCACTTTCCCCTACGATAAAATTAACCTTTCCTTTTTCAATAATAATATCATTATATATTAACTTATTTCTGTAAGTTACATTCTTAGCTCTAAATAAAGGTTCAATCATTATATTCACTTCCTTGACTGAAGAATAAATACTTAACAATATAATCACAATATCAAAATACGCCATTGATATTCTAAATTTAGAGTATCACAGAAGAAATTTTAGTACAAGCGAAAAGAAAAACGTATTAGAACTTATTATTCCAATACGTTTTTCTTTAATATGTACATTATTAATTATATGTTTTGTGCAATTTTGTTCAATTCTTCTGACATTGCTGTTATTTCTTCTACACTTGCTGTTATCTCTTCTGTAGCTGCTGCTTGTTCTTGACTTGAGGATAAAGACCCTTGGCTTTTTTCACTTGCTTCTTCAACTTTTGATTTTATTCTATCAGTTAACTCTTTAATCTTTGGAACAGTGCTTTTGGATTGCTCTGATAATTTTCTTATTTCTTCTGCAACTACTCCGAACCCTCTTCCTGCTTCACCAGCTCTTGCTGCCTCAATTGCTGCATTTAATCCAAGCATCTTAGTTTCATCTGCTATTTCTTTAATAAATGAAGATACCTCATTTATTTCTTCTGATAAACTAGTTATTTCTTGAATTTCCCTATTAAGTTCTTGTTCATTTGTATGTATACTTGTTGCTGAAGCTGCTAATTCTTCTATTGCTGACGCTATGCCTTCAAGACCACTTTCAAGATTTTGTGACATGTTACGTAGGTTTGCTACAACTTCCTTAGGCGTAATTATCGCAAAGCTTCCAACTGCTTCTTCTGGGTTCTCCTCATCAAAAAGTGGATAACAAGCTTCAAAGGTTGGTATTCCATATACTGATGCATCAAGTTCTATTATAGTCGGTTGTTTTGAATTCATAGTTTTTCTTGCTATTGAATCGCTAGTAAGGGCATCATTAAGTTTTAACTCAGGTACATCGAACTTTTTAGATGCTTGTTTACCTAATATCTTAGTTGTGTTAGTTGTAAATAAAGTCGAACCTTCTGGAAACATCTCTGATAGCATTGGGGCAAAGTCTGGGAATGCCTTTACTACTGGATGTAATCTTGGAATTAAGATTGAAAATGCTCCAACTACTTCATCCTCATCATTGACCAAAGGAACAGCTACCGTTCTTAATCTTGTTCCATAAAGAGAACTAGGAATATTCTCAGTTAATGTTCTTCTTTCATTCATCGCTTTTTGGGCCATACTGTTGCTTTTAATTACTTCTCCAACATTAAATAAATCCAATTTAAATGCTTCTGACTGCTTTCTCCATGTAATTGTATTTCCTTCAATAACTAAGTATAAAATTCCACCTGGTATTATGTTAACCTGAAGTTCTGCCATAGCCTTTAAATATTCTAATCCGTTAATTGATATCATGATACTAACTCCTTTTCCAAGTCATATTTAAAAATTTCTTTTTTTAGGTTTGATGCGTTAAGTATTATTATTATTCTTTGCTCTATTATATTGATGCCCTCAATACTATTTTTACTTATGCCCATAATTTCTGAATCTAGAACCTGAATATCTCCCTCATTAATTCTTATGACTTCAGAGACATCATCAACAATTATCCCTGCCTTCATACCCTCAATATCAAGTATTAATAATCTACTATCAGATGTTCTTTCTCTTACTTCAATTCCAAATCTTTTTTTTAAATCAAAAACTGGAATTGCTTGTCCTCTTAGATTGATAATACCTTCAATAAATGCAGGAACATTAGGCATTCTCGTAAATTTAGGTATGCGGATTATTTCTTGTGCATAGGAAATATTTATTGCATACTCTTCTTCTCCTAAATTAAATACTACTAATTGATAGGAATTCAAGTGAAACAGCTCCTTCCACAAAAGTGCTTTAATATTAAATTTAGATACTTTTGTATGTATTTGTAATTTTTGTATAAACAAATTTATTTTAATTATAACTTTCATTAACTTTAATTTATAACAATTTTTTATTGTATTAAATACAACTGAAAATTGTAGAAAGGGAAGCTATACGTTTCCCCTAAATAGCTCCCCTTTATAATAATTATTTTAATTTCCAATGTTTGAGATTGAACAATTTACTTTTATAAAGCAACCTTATTTCCCCGTACTAGCCTATTTCATTATCCTTAAAATATCCTAATGTGTAATTAATAAATTTCTTCGTAATCATATTAATCGTTTTAAATTTATTTGTAATAAAACCTATCTCTATTTTAAAAGGTTTATTTTTAAATGATATAACTGAAATTTCATCATTGTTTTTAGCAGCATTAATTGAATTTAGTTCCGGAAGTATTGCTATCCCCTTATTGAGTGCGACCAATCCAATAATTCTATCTAACTGTGAGGTTGTAAAAATAATATTAGGATTAAATCCTTCTCGAATGCAACTTTCAATGATAAGGTGTCTAGATTTATAATCAGTGGTCAGCATTATAAATTGTTCATCTGCAAGCTCCTTAAGATCCACTTCTTTCTTTTTAGCTAAGTAATGATTTTTATTAACCAAAAGCATTACATCACTTGTCACAACAGGTATAAAACCAAATTTATTAGCATTTATAGGTTTTACTGCAAAAGAAATATCAAGCAAGTCTTTCTCCATATATCTTTCACATGCATATGAACCTAACTCCACAATTTCTAAATTCACATCAGGGTATCTCTCATTAAATTCGAATAAAATTAATGAAAAAAGATCTGTGTATAATATATGAGGCAAACCCAAGCTAATAGTCCTCTTTTGATGCTCTGCCTTATCACTTAAGAAATCTAACATTGTATCAAATTCCTCAATAATCTTTTCTGATTTTTCTAGTAATAGACTTCCAAACTCTGTTAGGATTACGCCTTTAGATGTACGTTCAAATAATTCAACCTCAAATTCATCCTCTAAATTTTTAATTATCTTGCTCAATCCTTGCTGCGAAATATGAAGATTTTCAGCAGCTTTGGAAACACTTTTGTCCTTACATACCTGAATAAAATATTTTATTTGCCTTATCTCCATCTCGTACTCCTATAAGTTAAAGGACCAAATAATTTTTGCTTTAACCATCCATATATTTTCTTTCTCGTCATAAAAGTATTATGTAAAATTTTTTAAATTTAAAAACCCAGTAAAATTTTAATATGCATAAATACTAAATTTACTAGTTTCTTAACGAATCACCTCGCCAACCTTGAAATATTATTCTTTTATTATATAATCAAATATTTGCTTTTATCAAACAGTTTAATTTCATTTCTAGTTTTATCTTTACTTAGTAACCATCATCCTGTGATTTACATATTTTATATGAAAGATAATATATTTTTTTAATTTGAAAGGAGTTATTAATTATGTCTGAAAGCAATTTTGATAGTTATAATACTATCAATAACTCTAATGTAAAATTAGCACCATGTACTGGAATCCCAGCAGAATCAAGCAAAAGAACTCCTACCATAGGATCCTGCATAGGTGTTTTATATACGTGTGGAAATAAAAACCCAAACCCTAATTTTTGTAAAGAATGTGGCTCAACAGTATATTGCGTTCATAATGGAAGACTAATTGCCGATACTAAGAGTTATATTTTAGTTAATCACTATAAACTTGATAGTTCTAGCTCTCCTAAGGAGGAGACTAGAATCTTCTATAAAGATAACAGATACCCACATCTTGTAGACTATAAGGTTACCCCAGACTTACCAAAAACTGACCCTCGTTATTGTAAGGATTTCAGGTCCAAATCCATCCCGGGGATTATACCTTCAAATGCTGTTGGAATTGAATTCTATAAAGATCCAGTTAAAAAGATAAAAGATATCAAAAATGGTAGATATGTCTTTTGGATAGAGGCTGATGAAACTAGACATTGCGTTATAAACAACTCGAATATGAGTAAAATTTTTAGAGTATATTATTATCATTATAAGAAACCTTCCTGTAATCCATCAGGAGGAATTCCACAACTGGAAGCGGAGTTAACCTGCAAAGATAATGTCATTTGGGTATTTAAACTCACCAAGAAAGATCATAAATTTGTTGAAAAGTGTTAATAAGAAAAACTTGTAAAAAGAATTAGCAATGCATGAAGATAAATGCATAGAAGCTTTTTACAAGTTTTTATAATAATTTTTTTAAAATTTTAATAATGCGTTGACCCTGCTATAGCATTCATTGTTGAAGATTGAATTACAGCATTTGTAATGTTAAAATAATTAGTATTTACTCTTATGGAATAGGTGCTAGAGCTTCCACATAATAGTTCATCACAATACTCAATGCTAAAAGATTCATTTTTTTCTAATGTTATAAACACATATTGATCCTCTTCTGCTCCGCTAACAATTTGATCCATTAATATCTTATAGGGCCAAGATGCTAACTCTTTAACTTCTCCTCTAATATTAGTTCTAACTAGTGTAAAAATAAGATCCAGCTCCTCTAGTACTGTCACTGAATAACTCAATATACAACTAAAGTCAATCTTTACAATTGCTCTAGTTAATAAAGTTGTATCAATGCTTACACTAGCTAAAGTTGATCCATTTGTTGGCATATTAGACAAATCTACATATCCACCTTGTCCACATGCCAAAATAACTCCGGTTGGACATGGAGGCTTAATGGAGCACGCTCTCTCCTCATTACAATTATATTCCCTCATTAGTTAACACTCCCAATACTTAAATTCATAAAGCAACCAAACATCTTCACTACATACGATGTTACATTTATAAATTATTGTTCTACTTAGTACATAATACACAACTTTTAAATAATAGTTACTCTATTCGTAATTTCTTAGAGTTCTTTTTAAAAATTCCCTTGTACGTTCTTTTTTAGGATTTTTGAATATTTCTTTTGGATTTCCTTCTTCTGCAATTACACCTTTATCCATAAAGACTACTCTATCTGAAACCTCCTCTGCAAATCCCATTTCATGAGTTACTATAAGCATAGTAAGGCCCAATTCAGCAAGTTCCTTCATAACCTTTAACACTTCACCAACCATCTCAGGATCTAGCGCTGAAGTAGGTTCATCAAAAAGCATAACATCTGGTTCCATGGAAAGAGCTCTTGCTATAGCTACCCTTTGTTTTTGTCCTCCCGATAATTGCTTAGGTTTAGCGTTAATAAATTGCTCCATTCCTACAACTTTCAAATATTTTGCTGCAACTTTTTCTGCTTCCTCTCTTGTACGTTTTAACACTTTCATTTGTCCGACTGTGCAATTACGTAAAACATTATGATTGTTAAACAAATTAAATTGCTGAAACACCATTCCTAATTTGGTTCGATATCTATTTATGTTATGTTTATCATCTAATATATCCTCACCTTTATATATAATTTCTCCTCCACTGGGTCTCTCTAATAGATTTATACATCGTAAAAGAGTTGATTTTCCTGAACCGGAAGAGCCTATAATACATATTACTTCTCCCTTTTTCACTGAAAAGTCTATATCTTTCAGCACTTCATGTGTTCCAAAGGATTTGCTTAGATGTCTGATATCTATTACTTTTTCCATCAAATACTCTCCCTTCTTTAAAATCTATCATCATAATTATTCCTAGTTCTTTGAACTATATCTTCTGGAGTTTCTACTTGCATCTGATTTGCATACATTATATAGTTTTCTGGTCCGTCTAATTTTCTTTCTATAAAACGTAGTATTCTTGTTACTGTAAAAGTCATAACAAAATAGATAACGCAGGCAACGAAAAACGATTCAAAATATCTAAAGTTATTTCCTGCAATTGATTTGGTTTGAAAATATAGTTCTGTTACTGAAATAACATTAAGTACCGAGGTGTCCTTTATATTAATTACAAACTCATTTCCTGTAGCTGGTAAGATATTTCTAATTACTTGTGGTAAAATAACGTTTAACATTGTTTGTATATGATTCATTCCAATTGCATTAGCTGCCTCAAATTGCCCCTTATCAATTGAAACAATTCCTCCACGAACAATCTCAGACATATATGCACCTGTATTAATTGAAACTATAAAAATTGCTGCATAAAATCTATTCATATTTATCCCAAAAGCTAGTGCGGAACCATAGTATATTACCATAGCTTGCACAATCATTGGTGTCCCTCTAAAAAATTCAATATAAATTGAAAAGACGATATTAATCAATTTTAATAAGTACCTTTTTACGCCTTTTTGAGGCATTGGAATAGTACGAACAACTCCTACAAATAAACCTATAATTGAACCTAATATAGTTCCAATTACGGATATTAATAATGTAATTCCTGCACCGCGAATAAACATTGGCCCATTTTGAGATATAATTCTAATTATCCAATCCGAACTCATATTTTCTCCCCTTTCCATCTTAAACCTCTAAAACATTAAAAAACCGACTACATTAACTGCACTCGGTTTATAATAATTATTACTTTGCTGCAGGCTGATTTTTTATTGCAGTATCCATAATTTTTGTACGCTCATCTTCTGAGATACCTGATAAAACTTCATTTATCTTTGTAGTTAAATCACTTCCCTTAACTACCCCTACTGCAATTGCTGTATCATCATCCGATGTTTTAAATCCAGTTTTAAATTCTACCATCTTAAAATTGTTATTTGCTGTTTCAGCACTAACACCTTCAGGACGTTCAGATACATAACCATCAATCATTCCTGATTCAAGTGCAACTCTCATAGCTGGAAAGTTATCCATAGCTGGCTGTTTACTAACTCCTTGTATTTGATCGATTACAGTGTAATGAAATGTATTTAACTGTGCAGTAATTTTAGCACCTTTAAAATCTTGAATTGAGGTTGCACCATCATACTTTCCACCATTCTTTACAACCATAACCAAATTTGATTTATAATAATTATCTGAAAAATCAATTGTTTGCTTACGTTCTGCTGTTGGAGACATTCCTGCAATAATAGCATCAATTTTACCTGAAGTTAATGCTGGTACAAGACCATCCCATTCTGTTTTTACTATAACTAACTTTTTACCTAGCCCTTGAGCAATCTTTTTTGCTATTTCTATATCATAACCCCCAGCATATTCTGCACTGCCATCGATTTGAACTCCTCCGTTTGAATCATCCATTTGAGTCCAGTTAAATGGTGCATAGCCAGCTTCAAGTCCAACCTTAAATGTTTCTTCTTTGGAACTTGTTTCTTTTGTTTTGCTTGTCCCACACCCAGTAATACCTAATGCAGCTATACACAGTACTGCTGTCAATAGTACAGATAGTTTTTTCTTCATATATTCCCTTCCCCTTTCACTTCTTTTAATTTATCTTTATCTTTTAAATAGCTTCACTGCTACCTTTGTTTCTAATTAAGAATAAAAAAAGATCTGAGATGAACTCAGATCGCAATAAGCGTATTTGCCCTTAATCCCTCCCTTTCCCAAATGAGATAGCACAACTCAATAAACTGGGATGTTTATTGAGACAGTCCTGCAGCTCTTAACTGCAGACCCAGCAAATAATACTGAGAATATTATAAGCTTCGGCGATATTTCCTTCTTTTTAGTATCATGGCTTCTCAAACTTCTCTAAAAACTGTTAAGTATCGCGCCTCTACCTCACCTACATAAGTGAGGTTATATTAAATTATAGAATAAGTTTACCTTATGGATTCTTCTAAGTCAACCCATGTTTGTATATTTTTTACATTAATGTGTTTTGCCTAGAATTTAAAAGGTGGAGTTTTTACTCCACCAAGAATTTTATAATACAAACACAAATTACATTCTTTTTGAATAGTAATTTGAGAAACCTATAAATAATACTACTTCTACTAAAAGTAATGAGATAACTAGAAATATGATTAATTTATCTACATTCATAAACCCTAACGCTAAAACAAGTATGCAGATAATATAATTCATTATCTTGCTTGCCATATAACCTGATTTTTCTTTTATTATAATATTTCTCTCATCATTAACCTCAATATCCTTAAATTTTTTAACTTTTTCATCTTCTAATCGAGATGTTGTAAAATTTCCAATTAAATTTCCTATTCCTAGTACAAAAAATGCTGACCCAAATCCAAGACACATCCCTGAAATACTTTTCACATTTTCATCTGTTAGTATAAATTTGCCTAAAAGTAACATTGAAATGCCTAAAATCAATAATACTAAATCCAAAAGATTTCTTTTATTTTTCATTTCTCTTCCTCCTCATATATAAAAATATCTTCGATTTTCATTTCAAAATATCTTGCTATTTTAAAGGCTAGTACTATAGATGGATTATATCGTCCATTTTCTAATGAACCTATTGTTTGCCTTGAAACTTCTAATGCTTCTGCAAGTTCTTCTTGCTTAATTCCTCGTTCTTTTCTTATTTCTTCTAATCGATTTTCCAAAGATATACCTCCTCTGATGGAAAGTGTACTTTCCATATATATAATAGCATTATTTTTCCAGAATGTAAAGCTTACTTTCCATTAATTATCAAAAAAAATAAGTAGATTATTTATAATCTACTTCTATACTCACTTGGAGTCATTCCTATTTGTTTTTTAAAAAATCCATAAAAGTTTGAATTGCTTTCAAATCCACATAAAAATGCAATATTAATTACGGTATCGTCTGTATTCTCAAGTAATGCTAGTGCTTTCTCGATTCTAAGTGCATTTATATATTTTACTGGTGTAATACCAAATTTATCAGAAAAAACTTTAATCATATGATTCTGACTTACTCCTAAATCTTTTAATTTCTCTTCCAATTCTATATTACTTGAATAATATGAATCAAATAATTTTTTAATCCTAAATGCAAGTTCCTCAGTTGGATTAAAATTCAAAAGATCTGGCCTACATCTTTTACATGGACGAAAGTTCTTATTAATTGCCTCTTCAAAAGTATTAAAAAACATTACATTATCTCTTAATGGTTCCTTTGATTTACAAGAAGGCTTACAAACAATCCCTGTAGTTTTTACTCCATAATAAAATACTCCATCATAATTTTCATCATTATTAATTACTGCATTCCATTTTTCCTCTTCTTTTAATGACATTTACTCCTCCTATTATTTTCGTTTCATGTTTCTTATAATATCTTTTGTTTCCTTACTGACTTTTAAGGACTCTCTAATTTTTTGCAATGCCTTATTATATGTAAAATCATCAAGAGTATTGTTATTTAGATATTTCATTGTTTTTACTGGAAACTTAACATAACACATTGAAACTGCCCAAGCTACCCCCATTTTTGCATAATACCCTTCATGTTTTATGTTATCTAATAACATAAGCACTTTATCTATATATTCTTCACTAATATAAAAGTCTATTAACATTACAATTCCAAATCTAACTTCAAACTCTTCTTTAGATTTTAAATAATACTCTATAAATGAGAAAACTTTATCCAGATTAAACTTAGTAAATTTCAATCCTACACAGAAGCTATCACAAACGGACCAATTATCAATTTTAGGTATAAAGTTTGATATATAATTTAATATTTCATTCACATCATCTTTTACATAGCCTAAAACCATTCCTTGAAGCATGACTTCCTCAAAATAGTCATCTTTAGCTGAATTAATATAAGACTTCCAATCACCCTTTGCTAGCTGTCTTGCTATTTTTCTTAAATATGGTAACCTAACACCAATTATGTTATCTACGTTTGGACATAATCCACTCTGAAATTTTTTATATTCTTCATCTGCTAAGCTAAAAAATGTTTCTCTAATTTCCTTGTTCACATTAATCACCTATATGTAATATTATTTTATTCAGTTCTCTTGCTTTCTATTTCCAGTAATTTTTCTTTGATGCCTAAGCCACCAGCATAACCTACTAATTTGCCATTTGCTCCTATAACACGATGACAAGGAATAATTATAGGAATTGGATTTTTATTATTAGCCATTCCCACTGCACGAGAAGCCTTAATATTTCCAATCTTCTCTGCAATATTTTTATAACTGCATGTTTCACCATAAGGTATTTCTTTAAGTGCATTCCAAACCTTTTGCTGAAATTCCGTACCTTTTGGCTCAAGAGGAACACTAAAAATCTCTCTGCCTCCATCGAAATATTCTTGTAATTCTTTTGCAGCTTGTTTAAGTAATGGTGTTTCAATTACATTAATCTCTTTAGGAATTTCACCTTCAAAATTAACATGAGTAATAGCTCTTCCATTCTCTATAATTGATATCTTACCGATTTTAGTTTCATAATAATAGGCGTTCATTTAAATACCTCCAAGTATACATATCTAACATATATTAAGTTTACTATATACAAGTCTTTATGTCTTTCGAAATATCACTATGTAATTTAATTAATAAAAAATACCGCAGAAAGTAAACCTTTTGCGGTAAGAAAGCTTCTATGCTATTTTTTTCATTTTACTTTTCAAACTGCTAGCTGCTAATATTAGTGTAATCATGAAAAATATTGAAAAGAATTTAAAGCTTAAGCCTATAGAGTGAATAAGATTACCAGCTTCTTGTGCTCTATTGAAATTATCTATTCCTACGAGTACTCTAGAAACCAATTCAGAAGGTATACTTAATTCTATAGTTAATATTACCAAAGTTTGACTTAATGCACGTCCTAAATTATAAATAGTATAAAACATTCCTGAAGCTGAACCTGATTGCTTTTTAGGTACTGATGATAGTACTGCCTTAGCTACTGACGGCCAGGCAATACCATTTGCAATTGAAATTATAATTAGTGGTATTACTACAGCTGAAACATTTAAAACATTCCCAAGATTACCAAGCAATAAGAAGCCGATTGTTAAAATAAAGCTTCCAGTAATAATCATTTTTTCTGTTCCAAAGTTATCAGCTAATTTCCCTCCCAAAGGACCCATTATAAGCTGTGGTGCAGATAAAGGAATTATAAGGAAACTTGATTCAACTGGGCTTAGGTGTAACGCTCCCTGTAAGTATACTGTTAGAAGCAATGTTATAGAAAAATATGCTATGCAGTAACTTATGGTTATTCCTAATCCAATAGTGTAATTCTTATATGAAAACAAGCTAAAATCAAATAGTGGATTTTCTACTTTGAGCTCATTTACTATAAAGATAATTCCTAATACTATAATGAAAATAAATGATACAATAGTTTTTGAAGACGTCCATCCCCAAGCTTCACCTTCTGAAAGAACGACCATTATAAGAGTTAAACAAATGCCAAAACTTATAATTCCCTTGAAATCAACTTTAAATTTTCCATTAACATTAGTACCCTCAAGAACTATAAAAGCTCCGATTACTCCTATAATAGCAAAGGGAACTGTAATAAAGAAAATTGTTCTCCATCCATATTCACTTATTAATGCTCCTCCTATAACTGGCCCTACAAGTGCTCCTATGACCCATGATGTAGAATTAATTCCTAACGCTAATCCAAGCTGCTTATCTGGAAATGTTTTAATAATTATAGGAGTTGCAGTTGCTAACGCTAATGCTGCTCCCACTCCTTGAATAATTCTATAAAAAATTAAGCTTATCCCAGAATAAGCAATACCGCATAATACTGTGCCTATAGTAAATATTATAAATCCCCATATAAATATTTTTTTATTTCCAACAATATCTGCCAATTTTCCAGCTGGCAATAAAAGTACTGTACTTGCAATAATATATGAAGTTATTGTTAGCAAACCCATTGCTACATTCATATCAAGACCTTGCATTATTTTTGGTAGACCAATTATTGTAATTGTAGAATCAACATTAGTAATAAATGAAACTAATGTGACTACTAATAAAACGCTCCATTTGTATCCTTTTCTATTTTTCATAATTTTTCCCCTTTTAGTTTTAGAATTATATTTTAAGATAAAATCGTAAAGCCTAGTTCACCTCTTTTCTTTATATTTTTCAATCTAAAACTAGTTTACATGAAAGCATATATCAAGTAAAATGATTGTTAATGATAATATAATTCACTTTTTATGATATACGAAAGGTGTGAAACTTATGGAAAGTAATGAACTTAGAATATTTAAAACAGTTGCGCTTGAAGGGAGTATTACAAAAGCTGCTCAGATTTTAGGATATGTACAATCAAATATAACTGCAAGAATTCAACAATTAGAATCCGAACTCAAAACTCCACTATTTTATAGACAACGTGGCATGGTTTTAACTCCAGCTGGTGAAAAACTCTTAGTTTATGCCGAACAAATCCTTCATTTAATTGAGGATGCTGAAAAGGCATTAGATGATTCCATTAATCCATCTGGCTCTTTAGCTATTGGTGCTAATCATACGTTGTCCTCACTGCATCTTCCCGCAATTTTATCAAAATATCATAAAACTTACCCCAAGGTTGATTTATCTCTTATAACTGGTAATACTAATGAACTTATTTATAAGGTTCAACACTTTCAAATAGACGGGGCTTTTGTTAAGTCATCCGCAATACCTGATGAAAATATCATTAAAGAACTTGCATATGAAGAAAACTTAGTTCTTATCTCTAGCTCAAAATATAATGATATACAAGAGGTATGTTATAAGCCATTTATAATGAACACTGTTGGATGCCCGAATAGATTCCAACTAGAAGAATGGCTAAGAAGCAAAGGAATTTTTAACATTCGGTACATGGAATTTAATAATCTAGATTCAATTATTGAAGGTGTAGTGGAAGATCTAGGTGCATCTTTTGTACCAGAGTCCTCCATTGAAGAATATGAGAAGCTTGGATTAATTAAATCATTTAAGATACCGCAAGAATATAGTCTAGCAAAAACATTTTTTATTAGACATAGGGATTCTCTTAAAACAAATGCACTTCAAAAATTTATAGAAATAATTGAATCCAAAACATCATTTCATTCAATTATTAATTCAAACTATAATTCATTAAAAACTTTAACATAGTAACATTAATATAAATACACTATCTATATATTGAGTTATTAAGGAAGTAAGCTTATGAGTAGTTTAGATACTGAAAAACTTTCAGTTGAGTTTGGATCAGGAACTACACCTACAGCCCCTATTATACCAAGACGTTATACTCTCACTCACTCAGATATAACAGCAGAACTTTTTTTAACTATATGTAGCGATTATGCTTATAGTGAATTTACACATATGAGAGATGAGGTTTTAGGTGAATGGCTTGATGCTGATGAAATATATTTATTTCATGTCTCATTAATGTTAGACGGAGAATTTGGAACTAGTACAAGAAATATTGTATTTAGACGAGAATTACCCCTTGCTTTAAAAGCAATTAGATATGGTGATAGAAAATTATTTATGCTAAATCCCATATTAGACATTTGTCCAATAATAGTAAATTTTAATTCAGCTGACCCTTACTATAATTCTATCGAGAATTGGGGAACTTTTTCTGAATATGATATCACAAAATCTTAATAAACTAAAAAGTGCCAGCATGTCTATAACAGACGTACTGGCATTTTTTCAAAGGTCGCTATGCAATTTTCTTCTTATTCCTGATAATGTTTTATAAAAATCTGTTAATAAAAGTGGATTAATCACAGCTCCCCCCCCTATTATTAACCTTAACTTGTAATGATTCAATTACATCTAATGCTTTATCATGTAGTTCCTCATTGAAGCTAGCACATAGACTTGCATCAACTGAAATATTGGCATTAGTATATTGTGATTGAAATATTACAACATTGCTTATTACACATATATTTGTAACTACTCCAACCATCTCTATTTCATCTATATCCTCTCCAAGCTCTTTAGCAATTTTAAGCATTACTTTTGGTGATATTCCAAAACTTCCTTTATTATAATGAAGAGTATTTTTTACCTTAACAAATTCCTTAAGCTTTCCAAAAAGTTCATGTCCTTTTGTACCTTCAATGCAATGAATTATAGGTAGGTTTTTTCCTTCTCTAGTTTCTAAATAATTATCATGATGAGTGTCATAAGTAAATAAAACCTTATGCCCTTCATGTAAATATTTTTTCACCTTATTATAGATTCCATCTTCTAAAGTTTCTGCTTTTTTAAATCCTAAGGCTCCATCCACAAAGTCTTTTTGATAATCAATTACTACTAATATTTTTTTCATAATACCCCTCCTAAATCTCAAAAATAGTATTTTCACATTGCGTAACTGCAAGATAAATTTCTTTTGCTCCCGTCTCTTTAAGTTTCTCTGCTGTTAATACTTTTTCATAGGTTATTTGCTTGCCATATCTCTTTGCTGCACCTGCATCTTGGATAACCAAATATACTTCTTCACTATTATTATTTTATTCATTTGTTATGAAAATTACTATATCATTGGAAACACTTGGTCTTTTGTAATTTTCAACATTTTACTTATTTAAATATTCATTATTAGGAAAATGCTTATAATCAATGAATTCTCAAAATATATTTAAACTGGAGGTGGGAAACTTGAAAATCAAAATATTTAGTGGAGATAATTTTCGCAAACTTGAAGATGAGGTGAATAATTTTATAAAAGACAAATATGTACTTAATATTCAGCACTCCTCTGTTGTGACAAAAAGAACATATTTAATAATTACTATTTTATATGATGATACATTTAACTGTAGCTATGTGAAACTGCCTATTTAATATAAAATGATAAAATACGTATCAAATCATCTTATTTCGACATATATTGTACTATATATGCTATTTGATTATTACTATGTTAATTTATTTAATCTTAGTCAGTAAATTTAGATTTAGTTGGAGGAATAAAGATGAAGGTTGTTATTCTATGTGGGGGAAAGAGTACCCGAATGCATGAATTGACAAGAGATATTCCTAAGCCACTTGTGGAAATAGGAGGAAAGCCTATACTTTGGCACATAATGAAATTATATAAACATTATGGCTTTGATGATTTCGTCCTATTATTAGGATATAAAGGAGAAAAAATAAAAGAATATTTTTTAGACTATAGATGGAAAAATCATAATTTTATACTCGATTCTGATCCAAATAATATTCAGATTCTTGAAGAAGCAGAAAAATGGAAGATAACTTTTGTAGATACTGGACTTGATACAATGACTGGTGGAAGGGTAAAACTTGCTCAAAGATATATTGGAAATGAAACTTTTATGTTGACTTATGGCGACGGCCTTTCAGATATAAATTTAAATAATCTTTTAGAATTTCACAAAAATAAAGGTGCCATAGCTACTGTAACTGGAATTTATAAAAAAAGTCAATATGGTACTTTAACTGTAAATGCAGGTATAGCAAAATCTTTTTACGAAAAAAACCAAACAGGTGACTTAATTAATGGTGGTTTTTTTGTTATGAATCCCGAAGTATTTAACTATTTAAGCGATAGTACAAGTTGTATATTGGAACAAGAACCTCTAAAAAACTTAGTAAAGGATCAGGAACTTGCTGTATATATTCATCAAGGATTTTGGACTGCAATGGACACTGCTAAAGATATTTCAGCTGTAAATGAAATGTGGAATCAAGGAAATCACTTATGGAAGGTATGGTGAGAAACATGAAATCATTCTGGAAAGGAAGAAATGTTTTTATCACTGGTTGTACTGGTCTATTAGGAAGCTATATATCAAAAAAATTAGTAGATTTAGGTGCAAATGTAACTGGACTAGTAAGAGATATGGTTCCTAAATCAAATCTCTACAGTGGTAATTATATTCAGAAAATAAATATAGTTAATGGTTCTCTTGAAGACTATGCGCTAATTGAGAGAACATTAGGTGAATATGAAATAGATACAGTATTTCACTTAGCTGCTCAGGCTATTGTTGGTGTTGCTAATAAAAATCCCTTATCAACCTTTAATTCAAATATTTTAGGAACTTGTAATATATTGGAAGGTTCAAGGCGAAGTCCTCTAGTAAAAAGGGTTATAATTGCCTCAAGTGACAAAGCCTACGGAGATCAGCTAACTCTTCCCTACGATGAAAATATGCCACTTCAAGGTACACATCCTTACGATGTTTCTAAAAGTTGTGCTGACTTAATAGCTCAGTCTTACTTTCACACTTATAATCTTCCAGTAGCTATTACAAGATGTGGTAACTTATATGGTGGAGGGGATTTAAATTTCAATAGAATTATTCCCCAAACTATTCAAAGCATTTTAAACAATGAAGCTCCAGTTATACGTAGTGATGGAACATTTATTAGAGACTATTTTTATGTAGAAGATGCAGCTGAGGCTTATTTACTTTTAGCTGAAAACTTAGAAGAATTAAATTTAGCTGGTGAAGCTTTTAATTTTAGTAACGAAATACAACTTACAGTTTTAGAATTAGTAGATAAAATCCTCAAAGCTATGAATAGTAATTTAAAACCTATAATTTTAAATGAAGGAAGCAACGAAATTAAACACCAATATCTATCTGCAAAAAAAGCAAGAGAAATTCTTAGGTGGAAGCCCAATTATAGCATTGATCAAGGACTTAAAAAAACAATCGATTGGTATAAGGATTTTTTTAGTAATCCTTAATTTTTTATAACTTAAGAGAATGGGGTTGATATATTTGATCAGCTCATTTTGCACGATTTTATCAAAAGAGCGATTATACCAATCTATCGCTCTCTTCCATTCCCTCTATAATGTTATGGAGGATTTTTGTATATTTGTGCTATGTATTGATGATGAAACCTACAGTCTTCTATCCAAAATTAATTTTAATCACGTTATATTAATCACCTTAAATGAATTAAAAGATGATTCCATAATTAAATTAAGAAAAGAACGTAAGTTAAATGAGTTTTGTTGGACATTAAAACCAATCTTTATAGAAAGTTTACTATGTAACTATTATAGTTTAGAACGTATAACCTTTATCGACTCAGACTTATATTTTTTCAGTAATCCCACTATAATATTTGAAAATCAGCCAACCTCCTCAGTCCTACTTTCTTGTTCAGATGTCTACGTACCTTCATTTTCACCCATAATTAATGGTTTAGTAGAAGACCTAACAGGAAAATATAATTCTGGTTTTATAAGCTTTAAAAACGACTTAACTTCTAAGCTATTTCTAAAATCTTGGAAGGTAAAATGTATTGAAAGATGTAGTGATAATATTGATAACAACAGTTTTGGCGACCAAAAATATCTTGATACCTTACCTTACACTTTTGAAAATATTTCAAGTATTTCAACGCCTGGAGTTAATATAGGACATTGGAATTACGCTAGATATAAGTTTCATATTCTAGATGGGATGTGTTTTATAGATAAATCAAAGCTCATATGCTACCACTTTAGTGGTTTTAGAATTGTTAGTAAAACTCAAATTTTTCAATTATATGAGTTTAATCGAATTGATTTCCCTTTTATTTATTCATTCTATAAAAATGTTATTAAGGATATCATTGTTGATATTGAGCAAATAGATCCGTATTTTAATGGTTTCTCTACCGAAGGGAATATGAGTACATGTATCATAAAATTAAATAAACCTTAAGAGAGGAAGTGAATAATTATGAAGGCCAGTATAATAATTACTTCATTTAATTCAAGTGAAAGATTATACTACAACCTCCTAGCACTAAACTATCAAAATTATCCTCATGATGATTTTGAAGTAATTGTTGTAGACAATGGTTCATCTGATGATACTGAAATAATGCTCTCAAACCTTGTTTCTAATTTTCCTCTCAAAAAAATACGACTCGAAGATAATAGAGGTATTGCAAGAGGTAGGAATAGAGGAATTGAGGAAGCTTCCGGAGATATATTAATATTCCACGACAGTGATATGATTGCTCCAATAGATTTTGTAAAAAAACATGTTGACGCACACGATAGAGAAAAGATTGTAGTATGTGGTTTACCTTGGCTCAGAATTTATAGTTACTTTTATAAAGATTTCAGTGCATATCAACTTATGGATTTCTTTAAACGCATAGATAAATATAACTTACCTCCAAATTTTTGGGAAACTGACAAATGTAAACTAATTAATGAATCACAAATTATTGATGGGACGTTTTTAAATTTAGCTTATGATTTAGATATGGATTTTATAACAAACTTAAAAGAAACAATTTCAATATATGGACAAGATCTTAATGGATACAATCTTGCCTGGAGATTTTTCATAACAAATAACGCCTCTGTTGATAGAAAACAAGTTCTAGCCTTAGGTCTATTTGATGAAAATATAGTAAAGTATGGATTTGAGGATTATGACCTTGGCATTAGACTGTATAAAGCGGGAAATAAATTCAAACTTGCTTATGATATTTTAAGTGTTCATCAAGAACACCTAAAAAATGCTTCACCTGATTCTGCTATAGTAAATATTAACTATATGTGCTCAAAATATAATAATATTTATTTTCTAGATATGTTATTAATATGCTTAAGCCTTGCTGTTCCAATTGATTATTCTGAAATCAATAGTGTTATGTCTGAAATTAATCAGTTGCATGCTTTGGGACATTATCACGAATTATTAAGCACCTTTTTGAAGGTACTTCAAGTAGCCATAGATATAAGTATTAGACAGAACATGAATTCTAAACTCCTTCTTCAACCTGAAATTGAAAAAAACTTCGAAAAAACTAAAGAACAACTAATTAAATTACAAAATATACACGGAATGACTCATTTCCCTTATATGTTCCTAGGCTTAACTAAAAGCATTTTTAATCTGACCATTTAAATTATCTAAAATAAAACTTAGTAGTAGGGAGTGATATTATGCCTAAGTTTCATTTTACTTCAGTACTTTCTAAATATCATTTATTTAAAATGATAGCACTATATAGTTCATTGAAAACACATTGTACTGATTTTGAACTTTTTATTCTATGTATGGATTCAGAAACTTTTGATGTGTTATCTAAAGCTCACTTTGAAAATATTACTTTATTTAAAATAGAACAATTTGAAGATGATAAATTATTAGCAGCCAAGGCCAATAGAAATTTTCATGAGTACTGCTGGACAGGTAAATCCTTGTTATTACATCATGTATTAACAAGTTACCCCAACGCAGACTACTATGCTCACCTAGATGCAGATCTTTATTTTTATGCTGACCCAATGCTAATTTTTAATGAAAATCCCTCTGCATCAATTTTCTTAACTGATCACAGAAATTCAAAAAGTTTTGAATTTACCTATCCTCTTACAGGACAATTTAATACTGGTTTTGTAGGTTGCAGAAATGATAACATTGGATTAAATGCTATAAATTTTTGGAAAGAACAATGTCTTGAAAAGTGTTCAGCAACAATAGACTTGGTTAATAAAACTTTTGGAGATCAAAGGTACACAGAGTCTTGGCCACAAATTTTTCCAAACCTACATGTAGTTAAATCTCATGGTGTTAATGCTGCTATTTGGAATATTCAAGATTATACAACAACTTCACAAAACGGAAAGGTTTATCTAAATAATGATCAATTAATATTCTTTCATTTTTCTGGATTAACTACAATTAGTCCAAAAGAATTTAATTTATGCTGGTATTATCATATTGATAATCCTACAATATTAAACTTAATTTATTTGCCTTATGTTTATGTATTAGCTGAAGCCATAAAGCAAGTGACTCAAAATTTCCCTTGGTTTAACTTTGGCTTTATTAATGGTGAAGGAGTTCCAAATACACATCGTTTTATATTAAATTAAGTCTTTAAAATATTAATTGTATACACTTACAAAATTTATGAATAATTTAATATTGGGAATGCATTTTTTCACCAACCACCAAAGTAAATAGCCATAAGTCTTTATTGTTTAGACTTATGGCTTAAATATTATGCTAAATTAAAGGACTATTAATTTGTGTGGTAAAAAGATAATCATGAGTATGACCATCATTACAAGTTGTTCTTCCAAATATAACATGAATATGCTTATTAGTATTTGGAATTGGGATATCTGGACCAGTGGTTCCCCCTATCTCATGATGATGATCAAAAAAATCTGTGTTAGTAGAGTATGGATGAACATGTCTTCCTCCGCCAATCGGTATAACTTCACCTGTCACACCTGCAACTCTATGATTGTGTCTCTCATTTCCTTGTTCAGCTAATTTAGTACTTTCTTCAAATTCGTGTACATGAGTTTGAACTGTATCTGGACATTCATTATGACAATCATGCCTCTCATTATCATATCCCATTATATTTTCTCCTTTGTAAAAATATATTAGAAACGCTTAAACAAGTCTCTAATATATTATATTTATGTAAATACAAATAGTTCGTATTATTTTTTAATAATCTTTATAATTCACTATATTAATATGAAATCATATTAATATAATAAATTAATTTACATGAAGTGATTAAATGAAGAAGAATCTTGAATCATATAATCCTAATCCATACTCTAGTGGTGAGGTTCCTCCATGTAGCGCTTTCTTAGGAAACGCTGAGCCTATTATAAAGAATGGTCATGTTATTTTTCGTAACTTTAATAGATTATTTTGTTTTATAAGTACCGCAAGTGATGATCCCTCTGAAAAAATTAATAAGGTTAATACAAATATTCAAATAAGTATAACCACATATATTATTGGGTTATATATAAATAAAGTTCAATTGGGTATTATTAAATACAATAAAAGCTCTAAAATTCATTCAGATGAAACTGCTAATGAATTTATACACAAAATGATAGATAAATCACCTGAAGTTAAAGTTGATTATAAGCCATCTTTAAAAGCGGTAGTTTCTAATCAAAATGCCATATTGCCTCTTTTCACAAATATTATTGATATCAATCCATTAAATTACTATATTCTATTTATCCTAAATAGAATGGAAGCTAATCCTGGTTTATATTTTGCAAATAATGATTTTGGTACAGAAGATTCTATCAATTTTATGCTTGCGTCTCTTTATTTTGAAACTTTATAACATTTATTTAGATGGCAAGTTATAAAAGAAAGTCCTCTAAGATTATATTTAATCTCTGAGGACTTTCTTATAACAATTCTATCGTCTTCTATAAACTAGATTTGACAAATCACTATATACTATTGTTGTGCCTACTTTTCTATAAGCTCTAACCCTGTAAGAATAAGTTTTTCCTATTGTCAATCCTGAATCAATATAATTTAAATAAGCTGTGCTAGCTATTAATGAATATGGATAACCATATGTCGCCCTATATACCATATACCCACTTGCTCCACTTACTCCGCTCCATGCAACTTTAAAACTTCTGTAATTTACAGATGTTAATGATAGATTTATTGGTGTTGATAGAATTGGCTTTGCACTTACAACAGTTGAAAAATCACTGTATACTTTTGCTGTTCCTACAAGTTTATAAGCTCTAACTTTATAGTAATATGTACTATTTGTTAAGAGCCCAGTATTATTATAACTTAAAGCAGTTGTTGAGGTTAAATATGAATATGTTCCTATACTTGATGAAGATCTATATACCTCATATCCACTTGCGTCATTTACTGCTCCCCAACCAATATTTATGGTATCATAGGAAATGGACTTTGTGCTTAACGATAAAGGTGCATTTAATGTTGTTATAGTTATTGTACAAGTTGCTTTATAATTACCATCAGCAGTTGTAGCTGTAATAATTGCAGTTCCATAGCCCACAGGAGAGACTTTACCAAAGGTATCAACTTTAGCTACTAATGAATTACTAGATGTCCATAATACATTTTTATTTGTCGCATCAATAGGGCTAATAGTTGGAGTTAGCGTAAGAGTCTCCCCGGCTTTTAAACTTCCATTAGTTTTATCTAGAGTTATTCCAGTAACTGCTCTTGTTACTATTAAGGAATACTCTTGTGCTATACTATATCCTGAATATGAGTATACATGGATATAGTAAGTTCCAGTACTAGTTGCATTGTAATTTATTACTTCATTTGCATTGCCCGATCCAGTTGAATATCCTACTAATGATCCATTTGCATCATATAATTCTAAATCATAATCTTGTGGCAAGTTAGTCATGCTTATACGAATATTTCCTATAGTATTTACATTCAATTTATAATAATCTTCATCACTACTTGTTGAAATATATGAATTATATGTAGTACCCATATTTATTGGATAAGCAGAAGCTATTGAATTGTTTGGTTCATATGGGTCTTCTACAGATACAGTTCCAATACCAACTGCACTAAAAGCACTATTAATTGCACTTATCTCACCACTATTTGCTCCATACAAATCTGTAGCTGATTGAACCAAAGAATTTTTCTCCTGCGCAAAATCTGTGTCTGCATTCATATAATTTGTTATAGCCCTATAATAAATCCTTGCGGTTTTCTCCATTCCTATACTTTGAGCTACCAGATATGCAGCTTTATTAGGAATACCTGAATTTGTATGAACTCCGCCCCAATCCCCAGCTTCTGTATCTGAATAATTTTTGTAATTGCTCATATTATCAGGTTGGCCATACTTAGTTGGATTTGATAAGCTTCTTAACGCATCTCCTGGAATATTAGGAGTATAAATATCATCTCCAACAACCCAATCAGCCGAATTAAATGCCCATGTTCCACCTGCCGCAACATTGTATTTATCATAGGTTGAAATTAGCACTCCAAATGTGTCAGCTAATGATTCATTTAGTGCTCCTGATTGATTATGATAGGATAGATTTGCAGTATTACTTATAACTCCATGAGTCATTTCATGTCCAACTACATCCAAATCTCCACTTAAGTATGTAAATGTTGTTCCATCACCATCTCCATAAACCATTTCATAACCATCCCAAAAGGCATTGTTGTATTGAGTTCCATAGTGGGTATATGACTCAATTGCCATTCCTTTATTATCTAAACTATTTCTATTAAATAAATTTTTATAAAAATCAATAACTTTACCTGCATTATACTCCGCACTAACTGAAGCTTTATAGGTTTCTGCTCCAAAATAATTAGTTGTATTAGAGACCAAAGTTCCAGTGGTTGTACCATTATTTAATGAATAAGTACTTATCTCACTAGTTGATGGCTTCGTTATATCTTTCATTTGATATGAAGTTCCTGATTGATATAAATTTAAACTTTTAGTTTTTCCTTGAACATCAATCCCTGATCCAGTAACTGGTCCATCATATCTAATATTGTTATCTGATTGTATAACTTGTCCTGAATTTGCTTCAATATATACATCATAATTTCCTATAGTAGGTTCCTTAAAAGAAACATTCACTTTATAAACTTCATAATTTTTATCATCCTTAGTAATTATTAATTTTTCAGTGCTAGGCGTATTTCTAAGGCTCTTAAATTTATATTGCTTTTTAGCTACCTCAACAGCATCTCCTTCTGAAACTTTCTTACTTCCAAGAGTTGTTATTGTCTTGTTTTTTTGCAGCTTTCCATTAATACTGGAAATAACACCATCCTTATCAAAGTGAACATTAATCATGCTGTTGTTAACTTTAATACCATTAATTACTTGAGAGAATTTTACATATGTATCTCCATTTTTATCTTTATTAATTCCAGCAATTTTTAATTCGTTTGAAGTACTATCAATTCCAAGCAAAGCTTTATTGTCCTCCAAAAACTTTAATGCTGATTTTTCTCCCGGAACTTGTTTATCAGAAAGCTTTCCAGAAAGAAATACTTGTCCATTCTTTCTATTCAAACTAATACTTCCTTCTTTTCCGTTTGCTAATTTGAAACTAGTCTGGGTTTTTCCTAAATTAGTTGTTGTAGTTACTTCTTTAGCCGATATATAAATCGGAACAGAACAAATTACCGTTATACTTAATAAAAAAGAGAGTATTTTCTTTTTCATAATTAGCACCTCATCTTTTGTAAAATTATAATTCTATGTAATATATCGTGTAAATTTCGTTCTTTCTTCATATGATATTAGGCTTATCTACATGGATTCCCCATAGTAATTTCTACCATAAACTCAGTAAGTAGTACATAAAAAATCTTCTAAGATGAAACTTTCACCCTAGAAGATTTTTATGATTATCTTAACAATCCTTCATTTTTAAGGTATTCTCTTGCAACATCCTCTGCTGCTCTTCCTTTTACATTTACTTCATAATTCATTTCCCGCATCTCATCATCTGTTATTTTTCCAGCCAATTTGTTTAAAGGCTCTTTTAATTCTGGATATTTTTCAAGTGTCTTATCTAGCATAAGTGGAGCCCCTTGATAAGGAGGAAAAAACTGTTTATCATCTTCAAGTACCTTTAGATTATATTCAGCAAGCTCACTATCTGTAGAATATGCATCTATCAAATTAATATCTCCAGATTTAATTGCAGTATATCTTAATTTAGGTTCCATTGTCTTTATGCTTTCAATATTTAGGTTATATAATTTTTTGATTCCTTTGTATCCATCATCTCTATCAGTGAATTCTAGTGTAAAGCCTGCTTTAAGCTTATTTTCTATATTATTTAAATCCGAAACTTTATTTAGGTTATATTCCTTTGAGAGTTCTGGAGACACTGCTATCGCATAGGTATTGTTATACTTCATGGGTTTTAATAATGTCATCTTAAATTTGTCTTCCATACCTATACGTGCTTGTTCGTATACTTCATCAGGATTATGACTTTTTGCATTTTCCTTTATAAAAGTTTCAAGAGCTGTCCCAGTAAATTCTGGATAAATATCTATATCCCCTGATTCAAGAGCATTAAATAGGAAACTAGTTTTACCCATCCCGGGCTTTAAATTTACATGTATATTAGTTTCATCTTCAATCATTAACTTATACATATTGATTAATATCTCTGGTTCAGATCCAAGCTTTCCTGCAATGGTAATTTCTTTCCCTTTTGAACCTATAAGTGGATAAACAACCATTGAAACAGTAACTACAAAGCCTAGAACTAACGCTAACATAGACTTTTTTAATGAGGATTTTTCTAAAAATCTTAATAATACGTCAAATATAATAGCAAGTAACGCTGCAGGAATTGCGCCAATTAATATTAAACTATTATTATTTCTATCAATTCCTAAAAGAATTAAGTCTCCAAGACCACCTGCTCCAATTAATGCTGCAAGAGTTGCTGTCCCAATAATAAGCACCATGGATGTTCTAATTCCTGCCATTATTACCGGCATTGCAAGTGGAAGTTCAACTTTATATAATTGTTTTCTTCTATCCATTCCCATTGCTTCTGCTGCCTCTATAAGTACAGGGTCAATTTCTTTAATACCAGTATAAGTGTTTCTTAAAATTGGTAATATAGCATATATAACTAATGCTATAACTGCTGGAACTTGTCCAATTCCTACAAGAGGAATTAATATTCCTAGTAGTGCAAGTGACGGAATTGTTTGGAATATTGCAGTGATTTGTATAACAGGCTCTGCTATTCTTTTATGACTTGTTAAAATTATACCTAGTGGAACTGCAATTATAACAGCAATAAATATTGAGATAAGTGAAATCTGCATGTGCTGAAGTAATGCATTTAAGAGTTCTTCATGTCTCTCATTTAGGGTTGCTATTAGTGTATTCATTAAACTTCACCACCCTTATCAAGTTTTGATGATATAAACTCAATTAGATGATCTCTTGTTACCATACCTATGGTTTCTCCTAAATGCTCTACCAAAACAGATTTATCTTCACCGAATATCTTTAATAAGTGTTCAATTGATACTGTAGAATCAACTCTTAACATATTATCTTTTTGTATGCTTGGATTAAATAACTGTGCTTCAAATAGATCCCTTACTTTGTAATTTGAATTTAATAAGGATGTTTTATATACATTCCCTGATTCAAAGAAGTTTCTCACAAAATCATTCTTGGGATGTTCAATTATCTCATTTGGAGTATCACATTGAATAATTTCTCCATTATTCATTACACAAATTCTATCACCTAAAGCTAATGCCTCTTGCATATCATGCGTTACAAATACAATGGTCTTCTTTATTTTCTTTTGAAGCTTTGCTATGTCTTGTTGTAACTTTTGACGGCTTATAGGGTCTAATGCACTAAAAGGTTCATCCATTAAAATTATACTTGGATCAGCTGCCAGTGCACGAACTACCCCTACTCTTTGCTGTTCTCCACCTGAAAGCTCAGAAGGTTTACGATATCGATACTTTTCTGGTTCTAGAGAAACACTCTCTAAAAGTTCAGTAACTCTATCATGTATCTTTTTCTTATCCCATTTTTTTAATTCTGGAACTGTTGCAATATTTTCTTCAATAGTCATATGTGGAAATAATCCAATCTGTTGAAGTACATAACCTATATTCCATCTAAGTTCATGAATATTGTATTCACTGATTTTTTTATCATTTATATAGATTGTCCCATTGCTTAATTCAACTAATCTATTAATCATCTTAAGTGTTGTTGTCTTTCCACATCCACTTGGTCCTATTAGCACAAAAAATTCACCTTCATTAATGGTTAAATTCAAGGAATTAACGGCTTTATTTCCATTTGGATAACGCTTTGAAACATTATCAAATTTAATCATGTAATTTTCTCCTTACACTTTAATATCTAATTCTAATTAATTAATACTAATACATAATAATTTCTATTAGTTAATATTTAATCACACTATTAATATTATTGCAAATCTTTTACATATTATATATAGAAAAACTTGACTACTGTATGTCATATTTTATATAAATATTCTTCCCTAATAAAAAATAGTATCTTGTGCCACATGTTTTATGGACAAAATACTATTTAAAATAACCTAATATTCCTTAATTTTAAAGTTCTATTTCTTCACCTGGTTTTATAATTAATGCACCAGAAGGTTTATATTTTTCAGCAACATTAATATCGAATAACTCGCCTGGCTTCATATGAATTGGTATGTTATGTTTCGCACCTATTATCTCAGCGCACTTTTGAGCTTCAATAACATCCATATTATAATAACCGTCCATTGGAAGTAATGTATATTCGATTTCTTCTTTTGATAGATTAGTTGACATATACTCTGTTTCAGATGTATCTCCTGCAGCATATATTTTTATTCCATCAACCTTTATTACATAACCAACACATTCATTTATATTGTGATTTTTGTTATATGCAGGTACAGCCTGAACATACACATTATCTATCTGCTCACTTTTATATTGTCCATTTACTAGCATATTTTCAGCTCTTCTTATTTCACAAGAATCTTTAGGAGTAACTAAATCAATTCTATTATGATCTCCATGTTCATGTGTCACTAAGATCATGTCTGCTGGTATATCGTATCCTTCACCTGCAAATGGGTCTACGTAAATAATCTTACCATCATTAGCTTCTATACGAAAACTCCCATGTCCTTGATATAACAATTTTGTCATTATTATCACCATCCAATTAAAAAGTATAATTACCTATTGTCTAACACTATTATTTTATACCAAGAAATCTTTACTACATATATATTTTTTGTTAAATATATTTTTCTAAGCTTCCTTACTCATAAAAATCACTGTAGTAATTGCAACTACCCCTATAACCATCAGTATTAATAATGGATTAATTATACTTAAAATATGCAATACAAAACTATCTTTTAAAATCATTTTAATAGCTGTATATATTAGTAACGCTGCACAAACATAAATAATTATTGGGTATTTACTCATTAATTTTGAAACTATTTCACTTCCTAAAAAAATAATCGGAACGCAGATAAGTATAGCAAGCACTACTAATATCATCTGCTGACCAGTTATTTCTCCCACATCGTTTATGATAACTGATGTTATTGCTAATACATTATCAAGGCTCATACTTATATCAGATATTATTATTGATATAAGAGCCTTAGAAAACCCATAAGAACTTTCCTTTGTAACAATAGTCTTTTCGTCATTTGTTTTCATCATATTTACTGTAATATAAATTAGTATAATTCCACCTATCAGATGTACATGTAGCCATTTAAACTTAAAAATATATCCGATTACACTTATAAAAAATATTCTTAGTAATAGAGCCATGCATACGCCTATCATATTTGCTAATTTTGCTTTCTTTGGAGGAAGATTTTTTACTGATAGTGAAATCACTGCTACATTATCACCTGAGAGTACTAAATTTATCAAAACTATTTCTACAATTTGAGAAATAAGCTGTGATGATATGCTCATATTAACCTCTTTAATAAATTAATTACTTTATTAGTATATTTCAAATATTTCTACTTAATATTAATTAAGTTCAAATCAAGTAATTTTTTTTAAAGAAAAAAAGAAAAGGCTTAACACCTTTTCTTTTTATTTTCATTATCTACCATACACCTGGAAATCCCATAGAGAATATCCATAACCAGTAGTTCTAGCCGTTCCATACATTCTAACATATCTTCCTGTTCTAGGAGTGGTAAAAGTTAGAGTCTCTGTCCCCCCAGTTCCACCAGTCTTTGTATAGGCATCTACCCAATTTGTATTATCTGTTGATACTTGTATTTTATAATCTTTTCCTGCTGCTGTTTCCCATACAAGCTTTGCACCAGAAATGGTATAATTTGCACCTAGATCAACTGCTATCCACTGTGGATCACTATAGTTGGATTCCCACCTTGTGTTAGCACTATCATTATCAACAGCTAAAGCTGGTGTATTTCCTCCTAGGTATGAAGATGCAGTCGCTGTTTTATTTAAAGCAAGATTAGTATCAGCACTTGTAGTCTGAGTTCCATAAACCTCAAACCCCCATAAGGAGTATCCATAACCTGTAGTTCTTGAGGTTCCATACATTCTTACATATCTTCCTGCTTTAGGAGTGGTAAAAGTTAGAGTCTCTGTCCCCCCAGTTCCACCTGTCTTTGTATAGGCATCTACCCAATTTGTATTATCTGTTGATACTTGTATTTTATAGTCTTTTGCAGCTGCTGTTTCCCATACAAACTTAGCTCCTGTAACATTATAACTTGAACCTAAATCTACAGTTATCCATTGCGGATCACTATAGTTAGATTCCCATCTTGTATTCGCACTATCACCATCAAATGCTAAGCTTGGTGTATTTCCACCAATATATGAGGATGCAGTTGCTGTTTTATTAAGTGCAATGTTTTCTGTAGGTTTAACTTCCCCTGTTCCAATACCAAACCAATTCAAGTTAAATCCACCAGTTGCAAAGTATAATGTCAATCTTTGAACCCCTGCCTTTAAGTGTACTGTTGATGAAACTGTGGTCCAAGTACCATTGTTATTAGGTACATCTGTAGATGAAAGTACTGTACTTCCGCTTAGACTTGATTTTAATTGAATTTTTCCAGTTGTTGTTCCTCCATTATTCACTCTATAGGAAACTGAATAATCTCCTTCCTTAGCTACATCCACATCATAAAGAGCTGAATCTCCTGCATCAATATATGCTAAGCATGCCCCTCCTTCAGATGCAACATCACTGGTACAGCTAAAGTTTGTATAATAATTTTCTGCCTCTACAGTTCCTGGCAAAGCAATTGGGCTTGGATCAGCTTTTGGTACTGGTGATGTTTTAGTTGGTGTTCCATTATTCACAAAAGGATCTACTGTAAGTGTAGTTCTTGGAAGTACGTAAGCTGATCCAGTATTTCCAGCTGCATTTCTAAATTGAACAAATTGTGTAGTATTAGTTGGATTCCAAATAACAGCACTATATTTTGTACCTTTCTTAAATACCTGATAACTTGTCCAGTTACTTGACCAAATATCTGTAACTCTATTACCCTTTGCACTCATGTTTTGTACAAACCAATAGGAATTAAATCGTTCATCATCTGGGAGTTTACTATCATCCCATTTATTTATAGCTCCTTGAGGATCTGATAAAGCCTCATAAGGCCATGTTATATGAAACCATCCTTCTGGATCTGCATTTGGTTTTCCTTCTGCTGCAAGTTTTGCTTGATAAGCATCTTCATCTTTTCTATATGCACTGTATATTCTTGCGGCTACTGTAGGATTATATCCTAAATAAGTTAAAACTGGTGAGACAGGTAACCAGTGTATTCCATAAATACAACTTGGATTCCCTGAGAAGTAGGTTCCATAAGTATAAGCAGAACCCCATACCATACCAACTACTCCTGGATCATAGTCACTTGCCCAATTATCCTTATCATAGTTAAACCAATATTGTTCAATTGCATTAACTTCTGAGGTAAATCCCCAAATACCTGCATCCCTAAAAGTATTATTTCCTGTAGCTAATCCCCATAAATATTCTCCAGCCCAAGCAAAAGTTGCTTCAGATGAAGATTCCTGATTATTTCCACTTTGATTATCACCATAGCCGCCTGCCCAGGAATGTCCCTCATAAGGATCAAAATTTCTCATATATGGATATAAGTTATCTGTTCTTGATGGATTTTGGGCATCTCTTAATAATTGTTCAACCATACCACCATAGTTTGTAACAAAGTCCTTATCATAAGCCGCAAGCACACCTGCTGCAAAGGTAAAGTATCCCCATAGGAAATGATGATCCGAAAGGTTTATACCCATTCCATGATCTCCGCCTTGTCCAACTAACGTACCCCAGTCAGAGGAATAATACATATAATATGGATTATCATCTGCTCCACTATAGGTAAACCAATTTGTAAGAATCTTTCTTAGTATACTTATAAATTGATCTCTTGTATCATATTCACCCAACTCTTCAGCTATTAGAATACCCATTGCAAGTGGGTGTAGCTTCTTACCTTGCCAATACGGATCAGCTACCCAATAGTCCTTAGTAACACTTGCTTTAAAAGTGTTTAAATAGGTCAGCATTTGCGCACGACTATATGAACCTGATTCTGTAGGTTCTCCAAAGGAAGGAGTAATTCCATTAAAATTCAAGGAAGTCATAAAGGAATTTCCCTCAAATACCTTCATTAAACCTCTAGCAGAATTATAAGTTATTGGTGCAAATTGTGATGTGGTATATTTCCATTGTGTTGGAAAAAGTGTCATTAATGGATTAGATGAAAAGCCCGTACGTTTTAAATCAATGGTATCTGTATAGGTAGTATTTACTTTTGCTGAAGCCATATCATAGTTATATGACGCTGTTGTATTAGTTACAAATGCATAGGCATGTTGATATACATAATTAAGATCTGCCCTTTTTGTAAGCAATCCAACTGACATATAATTTTGTCCGCTACCTAATTTAATTTTTATCTTACTTCCAACTCTTGTAAATGTGCTTCCTGCAGGGGCAAATATGCCATAATCATGTGTAATTTTTTTGCTTTCAGGCGCTGTATTTGTATTTGTTACTTCGATACCAACATGATCTCCAGTTATAGAATCTCCATCGTTAGCTAAGATTGCATTGTTATTATCATCAAACAATCCAACTATTGATGGACTAGATACTTCAACAGAATTTGGATCACTAAAAGTATTATAAACATAAGGAGATCCTTTAATTAATGTTGACTTCATTTTCGCAGTGCTATCATCACTAAATATAATGTTAGCTGAATAATCTCCATATCCATCTAATCTTGCTTCTGGAGTCTTTACTATATTACTTGAATTAATAAAGAGATCCATATTATTAAATTTAGTATCCATACCTCCATCATTTGGAGCAGTAAATAAATCACTTGCGTAATAAAACCCTAGTCCAGTATCGTAATAATGATACATTAAAGGTAATGCAGGCATACCATCACTCAAGCGTGTATAAATAACTGAAGTCCACCAATCATTTGAAGGAATAGGTGTGTTAATATTACTAGTTACATATTTAGGATATCTAGGCTGTGCCATTGTAACATCATTAACAGAATAGCTTCCTTTACCTACTGTTACTGTATCTGGTGTTGGTAGTGATGGAATTGTATAAGTAGTTTTAGGATCACCTTCTACATATTGCAAAACTTGAAATTCATGAATTGAATATCCTGATCCTCTTCCCATTGCTATCCCTTTCAGCTTTACATACCTTCCAGTTGCATATAAAGGAATCCTTTCAGCTTCTCCAGTTCCATGAAGCTGCCTATATATTGTTGTCCAATTTTGTCCATCATTAGAAATCTGTAAATCATATACCCTACCAAACTCTGCATCCCATGTTATATCTACTTCGCCAATAGTATAGGCTTGTCCTAAATCTACCTGTATCCATTGACTATTGGGATCACCAGTTGTATCTGATAACCAATAGCTAGCTTGATTTCCATCAACGGCTTGTGCCCCTGTTAATGGTGTAACAACATTCCCACTTGAATCTTTAGACCACCAAGGCTGAAGATATGATGAAACTGTAACATTCTTGTTTTTAGCTAAATTTACTGAGGACTTTGGAGGTTGATTTATTCCTCCAGTTCCATAAGCTTCAAATTCGTAAAGCGCTACTCCATAACCAGTAACACATTTTGGTGCATACATCCTTACATAACGTCCTGTTCCAGAGAGGCTTAAATCTTCAACACAATATAAATTGCCGTTAACATCTGGAACTCTAGTGCCCCCAGTTCCATTATCTTGGGTATATATTGTTTTCCATGTTGTTTCATCATTTGACACTTGTATCTGATATTTAGTTGCATAGGTATTTTGACTTTGCCATTTTAAAACCACTCTATCTACGGTAGCTACAGCACCTAAATCTATATCGATCCATTGATTATCTACATTCCAAGCTGCTCCCCATGCTGTGTTTATATCTCCATCTGTTGCTCTAGTTGCCGTATCTCCTCCATTTACACTTGAAGCATAGCATGGTCTATTTAATGACAACAGATACGATGTTACAGCTTTTACTTTCTTAATTCCAAGGGTAAATTCAGTTCCAAGAATAATACATATTACTATAAACATGCTTAATGCTTTTTTATAATTTTTTCGTACTTTCCTTAAGCCTTTAATCATTTTTTTCCCTCCTATCCATCTATTTTTATGCAGAAAAATGAGGAGCCCTTTAATGACTCCTCATTTAAATTTAAAACTACAACTATTTAAATTATATTTTAAAGAACGATTATGGGAGTTATATTAACTTAACCTATATTATTTTTAATAGTCAGTTACAGTTTGTCTAGTACTTCCTGCTTTTGCTGCTGCTCCTGTATTATTTACTACATGAGTAATTTCTCCATTACCTGTTAAATATACTGAGCAAGCATGATGCACTTTTACTCCAGAAGTAGTTGGAACCTCAATACCAGTATTGGCTGAAACAACTGCATCTCTAAAGTATGAGTATATTCCAGAACCATAAAGCTGATGAGTTGTAACATTATCTGCTACTTTGTATGAAGCATATCCATTTACTGTTCCATTATGACTCATCCAAGAAGCTTGGTTTGGAACATCGTAGGGCATTTCACTTTGATAGAAGTATACTCTTCCACCATTACCATTCCATAAGGTTTGATATTCATGGAAGTGTTCTACAAATAGCCCATATATGGTAACATCATTCCCATTAACTACAACACCATTCTTTGTTGTATTTATTGTCCAGCCTACTCCATCTACACCATGGTCAGCACGCCATACCCAGAAATTATCTCCAATAACGTTATTGCTGTTTATTTTTAAGCTTACATCAGCTTTACCAACTGCTGCTCCACCAACTCTAAAGAATAAATCACTAAGTGATGTTGGATTAGCTGCATGGTTTTGTGTGCTTCCTGAAGGTCCAACTTCTAATAATGTTGGTGAATTATTGCTACCTGCATCAAAAAGTAAACCAGATATATTTACTCCATCAACATCTGCCACGGTCATGGCTGCTGTTCCATTGTCTGGAACTAAAGTTGCAAGACCTAATCCAAGTATTACAGTGTTAGGATTATTAACTTTAATGGAATCACTTAAATGATATACCCCTGGTGTAAATATTAGATTTTTCCCTTGATTAAGTGCTGCATTAATACTTGCAGCTGTATCTCTATCTGATCTTGCAATATAGAACTGATCTATCGACATAGATGTACCTTGACCCATTCCATTAGCCCAGCTAATTCCCTGAGAATTACTCCTTAAAGCTGGTACGAATACTGAATACTTTCCATTACTATCTATTGTTAAAAAAGGTTTTTCTCTAACAACAGGAGTTTGACCAACTACTGTATTTGGTACTGATGGGAAAGAACTGTCATTAGTTGGTGCACCATTATTACCTACAAATACCATGTTCCAGTTTCCACCATTCCAAGATCCCATTTGGCTATTTCTAGTTAAGAATTGTTGTTGTGAGCCAGATGAGATTGTTCCATCTACCTTTGAATCTGATATAAATCCACCACTTGACCAAGCACCATCATAGTTTGTTCCATAAGGATCCCATAAAGATAATCCACCTTTTATATGAACACGTCTCATTGGTGCTGCTTGTGATACCGCCCAAGTTAATGTTCCTGCTGTTGTTAAGTTATTTGATACATAAGTTGGGCTAACTGCTAGATTTTCAACTGATCTCCAGAAGTTACAAGTTGCATTACCATTCATCCAATCTGCTTCACAACGTACTGCCCCTGTAATGTTAACATCATCTGGCATTTGTCCTAGTCCGTAAACTGAGGTATAAAAGCCTACATTAACATTTACATTATATGAACCTGGTTTAAATAAAAGAGCGTATCTCTCTGAACCAAATTGGTTACTTTGCATTTGATTAAATATTGTATCAACTGTACTTTGAATACTAGCGCTTGACATAGATGGATCAAATATTTTTACATTAGGTCCAAAGTCTACATTACTACTACTTCCAATCGTAATAAAAGAAGTTGCTATATCAGAATCTGTCATACCAGATTTATATGCGATAGCCTTAACAGTTGTTGTTTGTGATACAGTAAATGCCCCTGAATAAACAGTACCATTTGTTGCAGATGGATTAGATCCATCTGTAGTATATCTTACGGTTGAACCAGAAGTACTATCAGAAATTGTTACACTTTGTGCTGAAGTGTAACTTCCATTTGAAGGTGTTATTGCTGGAGTACTTACTTTATTGGCTACTACTGCAGTTCCATATACTTCAAATCCCCATAAGGAATATCCATATTGAGTTGTTCTTGTGGTTCCATACATTCTCACATATCTTCCAGTTACAGAAGCTCCAAAAGTTATTGCCTCTGTCCCCCCAGTTCCACCTGTTTTTGTATAAGCATCTACCCAATTAGAATTATCACTTGACACTTGAATTTTGTAATCTTTTGCTGCAGCTGTTTCCCATATTAACTTAGCTCCCGTAACATTATAAGTTGAACCTAAATCTACAGAAATCCATTGTGGATCACTAAAAGCAGACTCCCAACGAGTTCCAGCATTATCACTATCAAAAGCTAATGCTGCTGTATTACCGCCTAAAAATGAAGATGCAGTAGCTGTTTTATTTAATGCAATATTTGAACTTTGTGTAACTGCTGTTCCATATACCTCAAAATCCCACAAGGAATAACCATAGCCTGTAGTTCTAGCTGTACCATACATTCTTACATATCTTCCTGTTGTAGGAGTGGAAAAAGTTAGTGTCTCTGTCCCCCCTGTTCCACCAGTTTTAGTATAAGCATCTACCCAACTTGCATTATCTGTAGACACCTGTATCTTGTAATCCTTTGCTGCTGCAGTTTCCCAATTTAGCTTAACTCCTGTTACATTATAACTTGTCCCAAGATCCACAGAAATCCATTGAGGATCGCTCCAGTCAGATTCCCATCTAGTACTTGAGTTACCATCAAAAGCTAAGGAAGCTGTGCTTCCTGCAATGTTTGAAGATGAGGTTGCAGTTTTATTCAATGCAATATTAACTGGCTCTGCTTTTGTAATTAATGTAGTACCCATAAATAAACTAGTAAAAACTGATAGAGATAGAATTGTTGATAAAAGTTTTTTACCCTTCTTGAACATTTTACTTACCTCCTAAAATCATTTTACTTTTGGAAATATACAATGTTATCCTACATATTTAGCCACCCCTCCCTTCATCAGAAATTATTTATTTAGCAGAGTACTATTGCTATGTATCGGTAGAATTAAATTAAGCTATGACTATTAAAGGTAGATTAGTCTCTGTAAACGTTTAACCGAAACATGTACTAAAATAACCTACACAAATAAAACTATATAATTTTTCTCTCACACTGAAATAAAATAAGAATTGTAACACTGACTATAAAGTATAACTTCTGCAATTACTAAAATCATACCCATATTCAAAAGAAATGTTTAATAAGAAAATCTTAGAATTTATAGTTGTGGGGAGTTAAGTAAAATTGACTTTAATACAAACATTATTATTTCAATAATATGGCATATATAAATCTATTTTACATATTTAGTATATGTTTATATTTTATGCTAATAATTTTATAATTTCAATAGAAAACTTATAATTATGCAAATATTATTTTTCAAATAATTTTATTTATAAAAAATATAAATCTCTTGTTAATCTTTATAATATAATTCTCAAAAATGCGCCATACTATAATCGAAAGTTTATGTTATAAAGGAGGAACTTATATAATGAAAACTAAACTATTTTTATCATCATTACTTGTAGTATGTACACTTTTTACTGCATGTGCTAAGAAAAATGATCAAACAACTCAACCAGCTGAGCCAGCTAAGCAAAATACAGGAAATACAGATGCTGGTACCTCTGCTTCAGTTGTAAATAATGCTGATGCTTTTGAAAAGGCAATAGGTTCAAAAGGTACATGGATTGTTGCTATAACAAAAGATCTTACAGTTGATAAAGATCTTGTAGTTGAAGGTGAATTCAAAAATGGTAAAAAAGATGATAAAGGAAATGATCAAATTCAACGTAAAATAGCACTTTATTCTCAAGATGAAAATCGTAACATAACTGCAAGATTTACATTAACTGCACCAAAAATGACTTTTAGAAGTCCAATGGGTAGTCTTCAACATGGAACCTTCAAAGGAGATTTATATGTTGACGTAAAGGGTTTCCAACTTATAGACACTAAAGTTGATGGTAATGTATACTTTACTTCAGATGAAAATAAAACAACATTTAAAATGGATGATAAGAGTTCTATAACTGGTAAACAAGAAGTTATAAAAAAATAAAAAAATAATAGAAGCCGCTATGGCTTCTATTTCTTTATTAAACAAATCTTTTACGTAAATCTTCCATGCTCGGGCTTAGCTAGCTCTTCAAAGTTATCCTTAAGATAATTCAGATGAGATTTTAATTCTTCTCCTTCTAATGGATTTCCATGACTAAATACTGCTAGATTAGGTTTTAGATTTGCTATGGTTTCAACTGCATCTTTTGCATCTTCCCAGTTAGTTGTAAGATATGCTGGAGGCCCGCTAATTTGCTCTCTTTGAGTTAATACTGATATAAGAGATTCTTGCTTTGTAGTACATAATGCATCTCCCACAATAATTGTTCCATCGCTTTCTCTGTATAATGAAATATGTCCTGGAGTATGACCTTGAGTTAAAATCCACTTCCATCCAGGCATATGTGGAATTGTTCCATCCTCAGGAAGCTTATGAATAAACCCGCCTAAGTCTAATGCTTCATTTGGAAAGTATTTGGACATCTTCGCTACCATTCCATCATCGACTGTAGAGTCCCCTCTTGGGTAATCCTTTTTACCTGTTAAATAAGGTATTTCAAGTGGATGAACGTAAACTGGAATATTATAAGTTTTAATAAGCTGAATAACTGAGCCTACATGATCAAAATGTCCATGAGTCAATATAATTGCTTTAGGATAACTCTTCACTCCATAAAGCTTTTCTATTGTATCTATTATAAAATCTCCTGAAGTCTTAAGGCCAGTATCCACTAATACAAATTCATTAGGTTTTTTACTTAAATCTGCAACAATACAGGAATTTACTATTGTAAATCGTAAAAGTATAATGTCGTCGGTTAGTTGTTCATAAGTCTGCATTATATCAGATATTTTTTCTATCATTTGATCAATCATAAAGCTTCCTCCAATTCTTTTTATCTTATATTTATTTTGCATAAATTTTCACTACATTATTCTCTATCAAAATAAGGCAAAGCTACGCGAAAATGTGCATTTTATGATATAATACTACTATCGAAAGAAGATAGGAGATTGATATATATGAAGGCAAAATTAGGCGAACAGATTAGATTTAATAAACCATATACAATCCCCCTTGCTAAAGGTGGAACTGCAAAAATTGTACCTGGGGATATTGCAAGAGTCATGAAAAAAGTTGACGAAAATACTGCTGAAATTATGTATCTAACAGGTGAAGCCAAGGGATTAAGTCAAAAAATTCTCCTACAAGTTGATACAAATATAGATGCAGATTCTATTGTAAAAAAAATAATGAGTAATCTTAACAAATAATAGTATTCTTATAAGGAGTTATTAATGGCTAATCACGATATTTTCACAGTTGAAGACGTTTTTAATATGTTAGACGCAAAGCTTCAAGATCAAAGAGAAAGATGGGAGAATTTTTATTCTGAAAGGAAATTTAAAGCTCCTTTTATTAATCATCCTGATTTACCTGATGAAAATCTTAAAGAATTCTTTTCAAAACTTGAAAGGGTTCCTAATAAGGTTCTTGAACTCGGCTGCGGTGAAGGTAGAAATGCAATATTTATGGCAAAGCAAGGTTCTAATGTTACCGGAGTTGACTTATCCGAATCTGCTATAAAAAATGCAAGAGTGCAAGCTGCTAAAAATACTGTTAAAGTAGATTTTTTATGTAAATCTATCTTTGAGTTTAAAAATATGCATTTTGATTTTATTTATGATAGTGGATGTTTTCATCATCTTCCGCCCCATAGAAGAATTACATATTTAGAGCTCTTAAGAAGTTCTTTAAAAACTGGAGGTTATTTTGGATTAGCTTGTTTTTCTACAGAGGTAGATTCTGAAGAACACACTGATTGGGACTATTATGAACGCCATATTACTGGAACTGGTTTTTCAAAAGAAAAACTTGAAAAAATATTTAGCGATGATTTTGAGATTATTGAAATTAGAAAATATAAAGATGGTATTCCTGATACCTTACAAGGACTAAGTTTTTTGTGGACTGCCTTATTTAAGAAAAAGTAAAAAAGCAACTTAAAGGCTACTAAAAAATAGCTTTTAAGTTGTTTTTAATTATTTTATACCTTGAGTTCTTACCTCATCCATTATTCTCATTATATCTATAGAATCCTGCCAACTCATTATTTCACTTTGAAACTTGCCATTACTTATACAGTCTACAACCTCATTTATTTGATATTCAAAGCCATTTATATCAAATGGGATATATATCTTTTCTTCTTCTCTTCCATTTACCCATATGGTTGCGGTATCTGCACTAGAGAATCTTTCAACGCAAATCCTTCCCTCTGTCCCTATAATATTAGCTTCTCTTTTAGAGTTAACATTTATTGCTCCATATAGTTGTGCTTGCTTTCCTTCATTATAAGTTAAATTAATTGAAGCACATTCATCTACTCCTGTTGAACCTATATAAAGGTTACTTCCTATACTTATAGGTTTATTTCCAAATATAAAAGAACTATAAGAAATAGTATAAATTCCTACGTCAAGAAGTGCCCCACCACCTAGCTCTTTATTATATAACCTCCCTAATGGGTCAAATTCAGCTTTAAATCCAAAATCTGCTTGAAGTAAACGAACATCTCCTATTCTACCTTCTTCAATCCATTCTTTTACTTTTTTATTTATAGGTAAAAATCTTGTTTTCATAGCTTCCATGAAAAACACTTTATTTTCTTCTGCTGTTTTTATTACTTCCTTTACCTCTTCTTCACTTATGGTTACAGGTTTTTCACAAAGTACAGCTTTTCCATTTTCCAAACACATTATTGATATATCTTTATGAAATGGATGTAGAACTGCCACATATATTGCATCTACAGTATCATCCTTAACTATATCCTCATAACTTCCATAGCATCTATCTTTAGATACACTATATTTGTTTCCAAAAGCAATTGATTTCTCCATAGATCTTGAGGCAACAGAAACAAGTTCTACATTTTCCATCTTAGTCACAGCTTGTGCAAATTTATTAGCAATTTCCCCAAGCCCTATTATTCCCCATCTTAATTTCTTCATTGAGTTTCCTCCTTATAAAAGGTTTACTAATTTACACTAATTATATCACAGCTTATATGAAATACATTACCACAATAAGTAGAATTATAATTGTTCCATAGAATATTCCAATAGTTAATGATACACATTCTTTAGCCCACTCTATTATGCTCCACTTTAGAGTTTCAGATTTCATGGAAAAATCTATATCATCTTCATTTTTATTTCTTACCTCTTCATAATATTTTCTAAAATAATTTTCTTGACTTAAAAAATATGAATCTAGTATCCAAAACATTAAAACAGGAAAATAAGTTAAAATAATATACTTATTATTTGAGTCCTTTGCGGCTAGCGCAAACATTGCAGCAACCAACGTAATAGCCCACCCCTTTAAAAGGAATGAGTTATTTGCCATTCTTGATATTATCCCTTGAATTAACTCTAAATGCTTTATTTTATTCTCCATTAATTCACCTATAAATTAATCCTTTTTAAGTAATGATTTCATTTCATATAATGTATCTAATGAGTTACCACTAATATATTTTTCTTTCCATACATATAAATCATCTTCACTTAATTCAATTAATTCATCCATTTCTAAATAATATTTAATGGGCAAATTAGAATTAAATACATATATATCAGGAGATTTAATGCGATGAAGGTTAGGATTTCTTTTTCGTATTAATTTAATCATTGCTATTTCATAATATATCCAAGGTGATACTGTACTATTGATTACTCCTGAAACATTTAATGAATTAGGAGTATTCAGAAAAATTAAACATTCAGTATTATCTATCATCTTTGATAAGGCAATCGAAAGCATCATATGAACATGACTTGTAGATTTATTTCTTTTAAAATAGTCATATTGGTCTTTATCCTTTTCGAAACAGAAATTATCATCAATTATTTTTAAAAGTTCTTCTGAGTATCCCCATACACAGGAATCAACAAAAACCTTTAGTTTAAAATTTTCATTAAGCCACCCTGCTAATGCTACTGCTTTTTTTTCGTCTTTATATGCATAAGATATAAACACATCAGCCTCAACTAAAGGGAACCAATTAGATTGAATTTTTGTACCATTTATAAATCCATCCTTTAAAATAAAACTTTCTAAGCCTTTTCTAATTAAAGCTTTATTTTCATCTAACAATTTTGTACCTAAATCATAATAATAATCAAGTTTATTACTCAGTATCAAATTAAATGCCGCATACATATTTATCACCATTAATTAATTATATAACTTAAATATATTATGATATTTTAGATAAATTACCTTTTAATATTTATCTACTGAAGATAAATATACAGCAAAAAACCCCTTTAAATAGTTGCCTATTTAAAGGGGTAAAACTTACATCAATTAGATAGCTGTAATATTTTCTGCTTGAGGACCTTTTTGTCCTTCTACTACGTCATAAGAAACTTTTTGTCCTTCTTGAAGTGACTTATAACCTTCTGCAACTATTTGAGAAAAATGAGCAAATACATCTTTACCATCTTCTCCTGTTATAAATCCAAATCCTTTTTCTCCGTTAAACCATTTAACTGTTCCTGTCATTTTTGTTCCCTCCGAAATTTTATTATTTCTTAAATTCTTTGTAATAACTCACCAACAAAATTTCGATATTATCATACCCATTTGAAGTACTAATTGAAATATATCTGTGTTACATTATTTACTATTAATTTAAGCTTCTTTATTATAATATAACAGTTTGTTTTATAAAGCAAGTTATTTCACCTTTCAAATATATCTTTTCCAAAGGAATAGTATTTATACATAGATTTATTGATTAATTAATTTTTTAAAATTTCAACTACATTAAATCCACTATTTCTGATTTCTTCTACTGACACATGCCCATCAAGATGCATACAATAAACTTTATTTCTAAATTCCTCTGGTATTATTTGAATCAATTTATTAATATATAAATGTCCATTGCCTTCATAGTCAAGCCCGCTAGTATCTTGATATACTCTTTGAATTTCTCCACTTATAAGTTTATCAATTATTTTATTTTCTATTTCATTTGAATCCCCACTATAATAAAATTTTTCTCCTTTTACACCCATTATAAATCCATAACATGGAAGTTTGCTGGAATGTGTTGTTTTTATAAATTCAACTTCTACCTTACCAAGAGCATTATCACTTATTAAAAATTCCTTATAGTCATTCATATAATACATTTCTTCTCCAACACCTAAACCCGCTAAAATTCCATTAAGAAAAGCTTTATCAGGAAAATAAACTTTTGGCTTATGCTTTAAAATGTAGTTTGAATAAAATATTGTATCACCTAAGCTTCCAATATGATCTGGATGAGTATGGGTAATAATAAAATATAAATTTTCAATTCCTTGTAGCAGGTTTAATTCTTGTAATTTATGAAATACTGTTCCTCCACAATCTATAAGAATTAAGCTATTATCTTTTTTTATGTAAGCGCTATTATTACCTAACTTAGTATTAAATGCACTTCCTATTCCAATAAAATTAAGCATTTCCCCTCCTTAACCTATAGATTCTAAACTTTTAAAATCTATAATCCAATAGTTTGAATTTTCATTTTCAACAATTTCTCTATTTAAGTTTATCCAGCTTTCACACTTATCTAAAATAATTGCGTCGCTGGTTATTACGTTAGGTAAACCTTCTAAAGTTTTATCAACATTGTTTATATTTTGAACATTAACTTCAAAATTATAAACTTTTAATAACTCTAGTATTCTTTCCTTTAACCTTCCAGAATTTGATACTGGAGCATCTAAATAAAAATTTGCTTCAGTTATTTTATGCTTACTTATAATATTTCCAATTAGATTAATGGCAATATCTGTTTTATCTATTAACCTATAAGTTCCCCTAAGTCCAGCTAAATCTCTAATAGTGCCATCTAAACATCTTAGTACTAAAGATTCAGATAATAAGACTTCCAGCGTAATGATTGTATTAAAACCATCGATATGTACTGTTGAATTCTCTAAACTTCCTAATACTTCTTTTTCTTTTCTCACTTTAACTGAATTTTCAGATGATATTGCTCTTACTAAAGCTAATCTCTGTCTTTCTGATAGTAAATAGTGATTGCCGATAAAAGTAGAGGCTCCTTTTATGTTATATCCTTGATTTATAAGATAGTATAAATCCTTAGCTGCTTTATGTAGTATTTGTATAGATTCATATCCAAATTCCTCTTTATCTTTAGGTGAAAAACCCCTTCTAACAATATTATTCATATTATACCTCTTATTAAATACTTCTAGTTATACTTATCTTTTCTAAAAATGATATCACTAAATATACTTTGCCAATTGCCATATGAATATTACTTCTTATCGAACAAAATGTAATAAAAAAAGATCCAAACTATTAGTCTTAATATGTTAAAAAACTTACTCTCTAATAGCTAAGATCTATGTAATTACTTGGTTATACAATTTCTATACTCATCTAATAACTTCATCTCATATTCATCTTCTGGTACTATTCCAAGCTCATCATAGGCCCATCTTATTTCACGTTCTAAAAGTCCAATTTCATTATTTATTTCATAATCAAATTTAACTTTAAATTTACCATCACTATTTAAGGTTAAGGTAAATGTACTCCAAGCAGTTTCACCAGCATTTTTAAATTCTTGCCATAGATTTCTGTTAATCTCCCTTAGTTCTCTTAAAAGAAGTTTAAAGGTCTCTCTGCTAACACCAAATTTACTAGGGATATCTCCAGAGTAATTAATATTATTGCAATCATCTGTATAAAAATAAAAACTAGCAGAGTTCACAGTCCCTAGCTCTTCAGCATACATTACAATCTTGTCCCATTTCATTGGAATAATTTCATCTAATTTTTCAGCAATTTCACCGTAATATTTGTTTAAGTCATTTTCGTTAATCATATTTTACTCCTTCAGTAAACTTAACAAATTTATATTATTTAGATTATAACATATATTAACACATTTTATGTCCACCTAAAATATAATAAATATTTCAGTTTAGTTCTGACTTAATACATGCTTTATAAATTCTTCTGGCAATTCCATATCATATTTTTCTACATAATAAATTATATCAGAGCGCCATTCATAGTCACCGTCAGTCATTAAGCTAAGTTCTAATGTTGTATTATTAGAATTTATTAAATCCCTTCCTACTGCTGGTGCTTGGGCTATAACTTTAGATTTTTTCATATATTCTATAACTTTTTCTTTATTCTTAATTGGTCTATTTATTAACTCTTTTATTGATGGATATTTATCATCCTCATAAACTTCTCGTATTTGCCCTATCATAATCATACTTGATTACCTCCAATTTACTTATATAATATATTCTAACTCATTCTTACATACTATTTTATACTTTATTTTAATTCATCAAAAATATTTTTTCAACTCTATTGACCGAATCGGTTTATGGCGTTATAATCAAATAAACCGATTCGGTTTATAAGAATTTGTGAGGTGGTGTTTTTGGAGAAATTTAAAAATTTGCCAAAGGAAAAGCAAGATGTAATTATAAATGCGGCACTTAAAGCTTTTGGAACTAATGGATATAAAAAAACCTCTGTTAGCGATGTTGCTTCCGCTGCTGGAATTTCTAAAGCCATGGTATTTCATTACTTTGGTACAAAAAAAGCATTGTATCTATACTTATTGGAACTATGTGGAACAATTATTACTAATGAAGTTATCAATAGATTTGATAATTCAGTTACTGATTTTTTCGAAAGAATCAAAATGGCAACTGAAATCGAACTTTCTGCTATGAAACAATACCCTCCTATACCTACTTTCCTAACAAGTATGTATTTTGAAGAGGATGATGAAGTAAAAGATGTCATTAAAGCTGGTATTGCTCAAGGTGAAGGCTTTAGAGAAAAAATAGCCTTTGATGGTATGGATGTTTCAAAGTTTAAGGACACTATTGATCTTAAAATCGTTATGAAATTGCTCTATTGGATGACTGATGGATTTATGAAACAGTTCTCAGGTAAAACAGATGTAGATTTTGAAGGCATATGTAACGAGTTCTATGATTGTATGGAAATGCTTAAAAAGAACTTTTATAAAGAAGAATACCTGTAAAAGCTAAGAAAGAACTACATATTAGAAATTTATATAAAAAAGGATTTATACGATTATAATTTTAGGAGGTTTCAATTATGAATGTCATTGAAATTAAAAATCTTACAAAACAATATGGTAAGTCCAGAGGTATAATTGACGTTAACTTAAACGTTGAGGAAGGGGAAATCTTTGGTTTTATTGGCCCAAATGGAGCTGGAAAATCTACAACCATTAGAACTCTTTTAGGACTTATATATCCAACTAGCGGTAGTGCAACTATATTCGGAAAGAATTGTATTGAGAACCCTGAAGTAAGACAATCACTAGGTTATCTTCCATCAGAAGTATTCTATTATGATAATATGCGAGTTTTAGATTTATTAAAATACTCTGCAAGCTTTTATAAAAAGGATTGTACAAAAAGAATACATGAGCTAGCAGAAATTATGGATTTAGACTTAAAAAAGAAAATAGATGATCTTTCTTTTGGTAATAAAAAGAAAGTTGGTATAGTACAAGGGCTTCTACATGAACCAAAACTAATAATATTAGATGAGCCTACTAGTGGACTTGATCCCCTAATGCAACAAAGATTTTTTGAACTTATTAAAGAGGAAAATAAGAAAGGTGCAACTGTATTCTTCTCTTCTCATATTCTAGGTGAAGTTCAGAAGATGTGTAGCCGTGTTGCTTTCATAAAAGAAGGTAAAATCATTAAGCTTGAAAAGATTAGCACACTTCAAGAAAATAACTATAAGAAAATCAGTATTGAAGCTAAATCTAATATTAAAAAAGAAGCTTTTAATGTTAAAGGGGTAAATAATCTTAAGATTGAAAAAGATACTGCTAGTTTCATATTTAAGGGAAATATCAACGCAATTACTAAAAAATTAGCTGAAATAGAACTTAATAATATATCAATTGAAGAGCCGGATTTAGAGGAAATCTTTATGCACTATTATTCAAAGGAGGAATAGTAATATGAATATTTTTCTACATGAACTAAAGACTCTGAGAAAAACAACAGCTATATGGATTATTGTTTTAGTTTCTTTACTGGCACTATATCTTTCAATATATCCTGGAATGGCTAATGATGCTGAAGATTTTAAAAAATTATTAGAAGGTTATCCAGCATCCGTTAGAGCTATGCTTGGAATTAATTTAGATACAATAACCTCTATTTTAGGGTTTTACTCAATGATATTTTCCTTTATCGTCGTTTTTGGTGCTATTCAGGCTATGAATCTTGGGGTTTCAATACTTTCTAGAGAATCCAGAGAGCGAACAGCTGATTTCTTATTAGTAAAGCCTGTTTCTCGTACATCTATTGTAACTGCAAAGCTTTTGGCTGCCTTTACTGTTATCATTATTACAAATATTATTTTCTTAGCTGTATCTTTCATTATGGCAAATATGGTTAAAACTGCAGATTTTGATGTAAAGACGTTTTTCCTAATTAACCTTACCCTATTTTTTATTCAAGTTATATTCCTTGCAATTGGTATGGTTTCTTCAGTATTCTTTAATAAACTTAAAAACATACTGCCTCTATCACTAGGCGTAGTTTTTGGCTTATATATGCTAGGTACACTTATTGCAACTGGAAAGGATGTTGACATTGCGCGTTACTTCTCTCCTTTTAAATATTTTGATATACCTTATATTATTAAAAACATAAGCTATGAGTCTTCATATATGATTACTGGAATAGCAATCGTAATTGTTTCTATAATTGTAAGCTATATAGTTTATAACAAAAAAGATATCCATGCAGTATAATCTTATGCTCTTGGATTTAATTAAAAGGAGGTATAATAATGAATATTTTTATAAGAGAATTAAAAGCTAATAGAAAAGCCCTTATAATATGGAGCATTTGTATGATTTTATTGGTTGTAAGTGGTATGGCAAAGTATACTGCTTATTCTGAAGGGGGTTCTGCTAATGAAGTTTTTAATAAGATGCCCTTCACCTTAAAAGCATTACTTGGAATTGGCTCCTTTGATGTTACTAGCATTGGTGGTTTCTTTGCATTCTTATTTCTTTATATTGAACTAACAGTAGCAATTCATGCTGTTCTTCTAGGAAATGGTATTATCGCAAAGGAAGAAAGAGACAAAACCACAGAATTTTTAATTGTAAAACCAGTATCTAGATCTACTATCATTACTTCAAAGCTTCTTGCTGCATTAGTAAATCTAGTGATAATAAATTTAATTACCTTGGTTTCTTCAATAGTAATGGTAGCTCAATACAATAAAGGAGCTTCAATTAATGGTGAAATATTAACATTCTTCTTTGTAATGTTTATAGTTCAACTACTTTTCCTTTCACTTGGAGCCTTACTATCAGCATTTATGAAGAAGGCTAAAGTATCAGGTTCAATAGCAACAGGAATACTACTTTTATCCTTTGTAATTTCAAAGATTACTGATGTAACAGATCGTATGAATTTTTTAAACTTACTTTCCCCTTTTAAATATTTTAACTATGCGGATATAGTAAACGGAAATGGACTAGATTTTCTAATAGTCTCTGTAACACTATTAATGGTCGTTGTTTTTTCTGTACTAACTTATTTCTTTTACAATAAAAGAGACTTAGCTATTTAATAAAAAGAGTCCTACGTTCGATAATGTAGGACTCTTTTTATACTATCTCAATATTTAAATTACTTATTTTTCATCATATCTAAAACAATATCCTTAAAAATAGGAGCACCAGTATTACCACCTACTAAATTTTCTCCTTCTTCATTTTTACCATTGATATCAGGAACAAAGATTACCATTGTATAATACTTCTTTCCTATATTAAAATAACCACTAAACCATCCATGAGTTGTTCCTTTAGCTCCAGTTGCTGATCCTGTTTTACCTCCTATATCTACATTAGGAATAAAAGCATTAGTTCCAGTACCTTTTTTAACTACCTCTCTCATATTTTCCTTTATTTCATCTGCTATAGTTTTTGAAATAATTCTTGTTTTAGTACTTGTATAGTTATTCACAGGCTTATCGTTGATATCTAATATTGATTTAACTATGCTAGGCTTAACGTAAACTCCTCCATTTACAATGGTGTTTATTGCTCCTGCCATTTGTACTGGAGTGACTGTCATTGCCTGCCCTATACCTATATTACTAAGTCCTGCTTCTTCTTTAGGTTTAGTTCCTGAAATTTCTTTTGTTAATCCTAAAGCCTTACTATACAGCCCTTCAGACTCAGCTAACTTCATTAATTTATCATAGCCAACCTTTTGAGCAACCTGAAAGAATGTATCGTTACAAGATACTAACAATGCATCTCTAACAGATAAAGTTCCGTGAGAATATGGCTTACCATCTTTTTGGCATATCTCGCCTTTACATACAAACTTATCACTTAATGAAACATCCTTATCCTCTAATGCCGCCTGTTCCACAAGTAGTTTAAAGGTTGAGGCTGGTTCAAAGCCTATTCCTTCTGCTCCAATTAACAGATTGGGCTGTGATTCATCTTTTTGAACTAGCGCTTTAATATCTCCACTTTCACTATCCATTATAACTACACCGGCATTCTTTAAACTAGAATATTCACTTTTATTTAAGATATTTTTAATTCTATTATTTAAATCTAAATCTAAAGTTAACTGAATATTTTTATTATCCTTATTAACTTCATATCCTTCCTCTTTATAGACTCCTGACTTGTCTAAAGAAAATTTAACCTGTGGTGATTTATTATTTTTAATATAACTTTGTAGTGTTGCCTCTAGAGATCCTTCTTCATACTTATCCTTTGCATTTACTTTACTTAGCAGATCTGTAATAGACCAAGAATTCTTACTATCTGACTCATCATAGGTATAGGCATATATACCTTTTATATTGGTCATATTTTTTACTTTGTTATAAGTATCTTCATTAACCACAAAATAGCTCTTTCCAGCTTTTTTTAATATTTCATCATAACTAAAGTTATCTACTTGGGTTTTCATAATAAAATTAAATGCCAAAAGATTTTGCATATTATCATCACAGTTATTTAAACTAAAGGGTTTAGAATCAATAACAACTACATACTTCTTTGAATAGGTCATTAAATCCTTACCCTTAGAATCTAGCATCATGTAGTTATTTTGAGAAATGTTTTCCACTTGATAATTAACCATAGAAACACTTGCTCTATCTGGATTATATTTATTTACTACAATATATGTTCTCACTGATAAAAGAATAAAAAGTACACAAAACCCTATCCCCATATACTTGCTTCTTTTTGCATGTATGGATTTTACCATAAAAAAACACCTCCCCGATTAAATTCTTGACTCTAGGGAGATGTTTTATACACTATTTATTTAATATTTGATTTATTTTAGATACCATAATATCAATTGCTACTTTATTTTGTCCACCTTCTGGTATTATAATATCAGCATGTCTCTTTGTTGGCTCTGTAAATTGTAGATGCATTGGTCTAACTACAGATAAGTATTGCTCTATAACGGATTCTAAGGTTCTTCCTCTTTCGTTAATATCTCTAACTATTCTTCTTATTATTCTAACATCAGCATCAGTATCCACATATATTTTTATGTCAAGAAGATCTCTTATTCTTTCATCTTCAAGAACTAATATACCTTCAACTATTATGATTTCCTTCGGTTCTAATATAATTGTTTCTTTTTTTCTATTATGTATTGAGAAATCATATATAGGCATCTCTATTCTATTTCCAGCTAATAAAGCCTTTAAATGTTCAACTAATAAATCATTATCAAAAGCCATTGGGTGATCGTAATTTGTTTTAACTCTTTCTTCCATAGCTAAATGACTTTGATCTTTATAATATGAATCCTCTTGAATCATTCCTATACAGTCTTCATTAAAATTTTCATATATTGCTTTCGCAATTGAACTTTTTCCGGATCCCGTGCCCCCAGTTATTCCAATAAGAATTGGTTTCTTCATGTTTTTCCTCCTTATTTTCCCTTTATAAGCATATCTTTTTCTTTTAATGGAGCATCTACTGTAACTGTAAATACCATTCCAGCCTTATTAGCTACATCAATTTTTGCTCCTTTTTCATCTTTCATATCCATTAGCTCAATTGTGTAGTTTTCTCTATCAGGAGTTAAAACTTCAACCTTATCGCCTTCAAATACTCTATTCTTCTGTTCTATTACAGCTATCTTTGTAGTTTCATCATAGCTTCTAACTACTCCAACTATATCAAAATCTCTTATGTAAGAAGAATCGTCATATACTTGTTTATTTGGTTCATTAAAATAAAAACCTGTATGGTAGCTTCTATGAGAAACTTTTAATAAATTATCTACCCAAACTTGTTTTAATTCATAATTTTCTGGATCTGCCATGTAAGCATCAATTGCTGATCTATAAGATTTTACTATTGCAGCAACATAATATGCACTTTTCATTCTTCCTTCTATTTTAAAGGAGTATATTCCACTTTCCATAAGCTCTGGAATATGTTCTATCATACATAAATCTTTTGAATTCATTATGTATGTTCCTTTTTCGTCTTCCACTATAGGGAAGTATTCTCCAGGTCTTTTTTCTTCTACAAGATAATATTTATACCTGCAAGGTTGAGCACAAGCTCCTCTATTTGAATCTCTGCCTGTCATATAGTTTGATAATAGACATCTTCCGGAGTAGCTCATACACATAGAACCATGTACAAAAGCTTCAAGCTCACAATCTTCTGGAAGTTTGTCTCTTATATCCTTAATTTCAACCATAGAAAGTTCTCTAGCTAAAACAATTCTTTTTACACCTTGTTCATGCCAGAACTTAGCTGATCTCCAGTTAACGTTATTAGCTTGAGTACTTAAATGTATTTCTAACTCAGGAACAACATCTCTTGCTGTTACTATAATTGATGGATCTGATACAATAACTGCATCTACTCCTAATGAGTGAATATCTTTTAAATAATCTTCAAGTCCGACTAAATCTCCATTATGAGGGAAAACATTTAGTGTTACATAAAGTTTTCTTCCTCTAGAATGAGCATATTCTACTCCTTCTTTAATCTGTTCATTTGTAAAATTGTCCGCAAAAGCTCTTAAATTAAGCTTGCTTCCTCCTATATATACAGCATCTGCGCCATAGTCTATAGCTATCTTAAGCTTTTCTAAACTACCTGCTGGTGCTAAAAGTTCTGGTTTTTTCATTACTTTTTACCTCCTCTTTGTTATAGCAATTCCATCGCCCATTGGTATTACAGAGGTTATTAAGTCCTTATCTTTTGAAACTAATTCTAAGTAAGTTTTCATTCTTTTAACAATTGTGATTTTTCTTCTTTTAACTAGTTCATTTGAAGCAACCATTCCTCTAAATAATACATTATCTGCTATGATTATACCATCTGTTTTAAGCAATCTCAAACAGTGTGGTAAGAAATGATTATAGTGTCCTTTTCCTGCATCCATAAAAATCATATCATAAGGCTCTGTTAAATTTTCAAGTATTTCTAAACAATCCCCTTGTAATATTTCTATTGATGATTCTAAGGAAAATCTTTCTACATTCTTTTTAGCCATAGCAATCATTTCGTCACTTCTCTCAATAGTAGTAATATGGGCTTCCTTATTTGAAGCTTCATACATAAGTATTGATGAATATCCTATAGCTGTACCTAATTCTAATATTCTCTTTGGTTTTTGAAAACTCACCATAAATTCTAAAAACTTTGCAGTTTCTTTCTGAACAATCGGGACTTGGTTTTCATGCGCAAAATCCTCAAGTTCTTTTAAAGATCCTTCCTTTTCTGGAATAAGATCTCTTATATATTTTTCCATATAATCGTAAGTGACTCCACTCATTATACTTCCTCCAAATTATAAGGGAACTCATGGTTCAGAATTTCCTATTAGAAACCCTGATAAAGGGCTTCTTAATAGAAGCCCAATTATCCATGAGTTATTTTTTACTTCTTGAAATTTGTTTCTTTCTATCTCCACTGTCTAGAACTCTTTTTCTCATTCTAATGCTTACAGGGGTAACTTCTACTAACTCATCACCATTAATAAATTCTAATGATTGTTCAAGAGACATAGCTCTTGGTGTAGAAAGCTTTAATGCATCATCAGAACCAGATGATCTTGTATTTGATAAATGTTTCTTCTTACATACATTTACGTCTAAATCGTCTGCTCTTGAAGATTCTCCAACTATCATACCTTCATATACTTCTGTACCAGCACCTATAAATAAAGTACCTCTTTCTTGTGCATTAAATAATCCATAAGTTAAAGCATCTCCAGATTCAAATGCAACAATTGAACCTCTGCTTCTTCCTGGGATTTCACCCTTGTATGGTTCATATCCATGGAATACGTGGTTCATTATTCCGTTACCTTTAGTATCAGTTAAGAATTCATTTCTAAATCCTATAAGACCTCTTGCTGGAATATTAAATTCAAGTCTAGTATATCCATTTTGTGCAGAAGTCATATTAACCATTTCTGCTTTTCTAGGTCCTAACTTTTCCATTACAGGTCCCATAAACTCTTCTGGAACATCTATAGTTAAGTATTCTATTGGTTCAAGCTTCTTACCATGTTCTTCTTTAAATATAACGTTTGGTTTAGAAACTTGTAATTCATAACCTTCTCTTCTCATAGTTTCTATTAATATTGCTAAGTGAAGTTCTCCTCTTCCTGATACTTCAAAACAATCTGGAGAAAGTTCTACAACTTTTAAACTTACATTTGTTTCAAGTTCCTTAAATAATCTATCTCTTAAGTGTCTTGAAGTTATAAACTCTCCTTCTCTTCCTGCAAATGGTGAATCATTAACCATGAAGTTCATGTTTAATGTAGGTTCGTCAATATCAACAAATGGAAGTGCTTCTGGATTAGCTGAATCTGCAATAGTTTCACCTATATTAGCATCACCAATACCTGAAACTGCTATTATATCACCTATTGATGCGATATCTGTATCAACTCTCTTTAGACCTTCATAAGTATATATGTTTGAAGCCTTGAAGTTTGTGATTTTTCCAGCTTGCTTAACTATAGATAAGTTTTGATTCTTCTTGATAGTTCCACGTACAATCTTACCAATTGCTATTTTACCTACATACTCACTTGTATCTAATGTAGTAATAAGCATTTGTAACGGCTCGTCTGCATATCCCTTAGGTGGTTCAACCTTCTCAACAATTGTCTTAAATAAAGGTTCCATATTGTCTGATTCATCTTCAACTTCTAGCTTTGCTATTCCGTCTCTTGCAGATGCATAAACTATTGGGAAGTCTAATTGCTCGTCCTCTGCACCAAGTTCTAAGAATAAGTCAAATACTTCATCTATAACTTCTTCTGGTCTTGCATTAGGCTTGTCAATTTTGTTTATTACAACGATTGGCTTTAATCCTAATTCAAGAGCTTTTCTTAAAACGAACTTAGTTTGTGGCATTGGACCTTCATAAGAATCTACAACAAGTAAAACAGAATCAACCATTTTAAGTACACGTTCAACTTCTCCACCAAAATCAGCATGCCCTGGGGTATCAATTATGTTTATCTTAATTCCATTATGTATAACAGCAGTATTTTTAGAAAGAATTGTTATTCCTCTTTCTTTTTCTAAGTCGTTAGAGTCCATTACTCTTTCTTCGACTTTTTCATTAGATCTAAATATATTGCTTTGCTTAAGTAGTGCGTCTACCAATGTTGTCTTACCATGGTCAACATGGGCAATAATAGCAATATTTCTTATATCTTCTCTTACAGTTAAATTCATTTTTATTCCTCCAAGCAAAATTTGCAAAATAAAATTGGATACTTACGTATCCAATCTTCAGTCTATATTACATTCTAATATTAGAGAGTAAAAAAGTCAAATCTTATTCTTGAGATGGTGCAATAATATTTACTCCTATTGCGTCATTTAAGATTTTTAAAATATCATCCCACATCTGAGCAAATGAGGCTTCAGCTGAAATATAGCTTGAAACTTGTGGGTTTAACATAATAGTTCCCCCAAGATTTTGCATTTTTTCCTCTGTTTCTTTTGATATTTTTCCTGTTTGTACTTGTTCACTATAAGCTTCAAATTGAATTCTTCTAAAGTCTTCAACCATTTTTTTAGCTTCTGGAGTCTCATTAATTTTATTTGTAGCCTCTCTATATGCTATAACTTGAGGATCATTTCTTAACTCATCCGCTAAAGCGTGAACTTTATCATAAATATTTTGCATTGTCTTTCCCCCTAATTAAATTTCCATAATTATTGGTAGTATCATAGGCTTTCTCTTAGTTCTTTCATAAAGAAAGCTTCTTAATTGATCCTTCATGTTTGACTTTAAGGTCGCCCAATCAGTAATTTTTCTCTCCTCACAATCTTTTAACACGTTTTTAACAATATCTCTTGCTTCATCCATCAATCCTTCAGATTCTCTTACATATACAAATCCTCTAGAAATAATGTCTGGACCTGCAATAACTGTACCTGATTCTTTCTCTATTGTTACAACAACAGTTAAAATACCATCTTGTGATAAATGCTTTCTATCTCTTAATACTATATTTCCTACATCTCCAACTCCAAGTCCATCAACAAAGACTTGACCTGAAACAACAGTACCATTTTTTCTTATTCCATCTCTAGTTACTTCTATTACATCCCCATTTTCAGGAATATAAGCACTTTTATCTGGCAATCCTAGCTTTACAGCTAAATCACAATGTTGCTTTAAATGTCTATATTCACCGTGAACTGGCATAAAGTATTTTGGTTTAACTAATGTATGCATCAATTTAAGTTCTTCCTGGAATGCGTGACCAGATACATGAACATCTGCTAATGCCTCATATATTACATTTGCACCTTTTTTAAATAATGAGTTTATAACTTTAGATACCAATTTTTCATTTCCTGGAATAGGCGACGCTGAAATAATTACAGTATCCCCTTCTAATATATTTATTTTCTTATGGTCAGAGCTAGCCATTCTTGCTAAAGCTGACATCGGTTCACCTTGGCTACCAGTTGTAATTATAACAATCTTGTCTTGAGGATACTTATTAATTGAATCTACTCCTATTAACGTATCCTTACCAGCATCAATATAACCTAATTCCATGGCAACTTGAAGAACATTCTCCATACTTCTTCCTGAAACAGCAACTTTTCTTCCATAAATCTGTGCCGCAGTAATTATTTGTTGCATTCTGTGGACATTAGATGCAAAAGTAGCAACTATAATTCTTCCTTTTGCTTTACCAAATAGATTTATAAAACTTTCCCCTACAGTTCTCTCAGACATAGAATATCCTGGTCTTTCAACATTAGTTGATTCTGCTAGCATAAGTAGAACACCTTTTCTTCCTAGTTCAGCTAGTCTTGTAAAGTCAGTTTGCTCTCCATCAATTGGAGTATAATCGATCTTAAAATCTCCTGTATGAAGTACCGCACCTATAGGCGTATGGATTGCTATTGCTGAAGCATCTGCAATAGAGTGAGTTTGCTTTATAAATTCTACTGAAACCGAGTTAAGCTTTATTACATCTCTGGATTTAACTCTTATAAGTTCAGTTGTACTAAGTAACCCATGCTCCTTTAATTTTGTTTCAACCAATCCAATAGTTAGCTTTGTGCCATATACTGGTACATTTAATTGCTTTAGTACATATGGTAATGCCCCTATATGATCCTCATGACCATGTGTTAAAAATATACCTCTAACCTTATCTTTGTTCTTTATAAGATATGACACATCAGGTATAACTATATCAATTCCGAACATATCTTCATCTGGAAATTTTAATCCGCAGTCTATTACAACAATATCATCTTTGAATTCTATCACAGTAATATTTTTACCAATTTCATTAATTCCTCCTAGAGGAATTACTTTAACTTTTGCTTTTTCTCTTTTCATATTTCCCCTCCTTTTATATTTGAAATACTAAAGATGTCTTCTCCTTTGTAAAAGAGGATACCTTTACTATCATTTTTTACAATCATTACAAATTCCATAGAATTTAACCGAATGATCTAATATCTTAAAGTTATATGTTTCTTCAATTTTGTTTTCAATAACTTCTAAAAGGTCATCTTCTACTTCTAAGACCTTTCCGCACACGTTGCATACTAGATGATGATGTCTATGAGTTTCTCCCTCATGAGCAAGTTCATATCTAGCACACCCATCATCCAAATCTAGTTTATATATTATGCCAAGTTCTTCCAAAAGTAAAATAGTTCTATACACCGTAGCTAAACCAATCTCAGGACATCCTCTTTTTACCTCATCATATATCTCTTCGGTAGTCAGATGTTTACCTTCATTTTCAATTATGGTATTTACAATAGCTCTTCTTTGTGGTGTTAGCTTATACCCTTTTTTCTTTAAATCTTCTTTTAACTCATTAATCTCTTTTTCACTTAAATATGGCATAAATTTACCCTCTCTTTTTACTTAATCCTGGAATACTGCTTCGTATGCCTCTGCAACCATTTGAAACTCTTCCTCATCTTCAATTGTTGCTAGAACATCATTTCCATCTTCATCCTTGATAATTTTTAATGCTATAGCCTCATCTTCACTATCCTCTGAATCTGAAGGTACAACTATAACATACTCATTATCTTCAATATCAAGCTTTGTTAATACATCAAATTCAGTCTCCACTCCCTCTTCGTCTAATAATGTAATTTTGTCAACATTGTTCTCCATAAATACACTCCTTCTCTTAATTTATTCACATATATAAAATTGGAAGCCACTATTTAGAATTTCTATCTAAATATCCTTGCAAAATTAAGGCTGCCGCTATTTTATCCACTATTTCTTTTCTTTTTCCTCTTGACAAATCTGCTTCTAACATAGCTCTATGAGCTGCCATTGTTGTTAGTCTCTCATCCCAATATTCTATCTTAGGATTAAAAGATGCTTCAAGCTTCTCACAGAACTTATAAGTTCTTTCAGCTGCTTCTCCAAGCGTTCCATTCATATTTTTAGGTAAACCAACTACTATAATTTCAGCAGAATACTCATCATATATCTTTTTAATTTCTGCTATATCATAATTATAGTTTTTTCTTTTTATAGTTGTTATACCTTGAGCAGTAAACCCTAATGGATCACTTACTGCTACACCTACAGTTTTCGTTCCAACATCTAAACCTAGTATGCGCATTTTTTCTCCTTATAATTAAAGAATAATTACGGTAATTTTGTTTAAATGATTAATAATCTTAAATTAATATTCATTTAAAATACCCAATATTAAGAATAAAGAGTACCCCAAAGGCACTCTTTACTCTACTCCTAAATAGGATTTTATTACTTCCTCTAGAATTTCATCTCTTTCTAGTTTCCTAACAAGAGCTCTAGCTCCGTTGTAGTTAGTAATATATGTTGGATCACCAGAAATTAAATACCCTACTAATTGATTTACTGGATTATATCCTTTTTCAATAAGTGCATCATAGATTTCTGTTAAAATTGCCTTCGTTAAATCTTTTCTATCTTTACTTCTATCAAACATCATTGTATTTTGTAAATTGTCCTTCATATTTCGCTGCTAATTAAGCAACTTCACCATCCCTTCGCACAATATTACACTAACACATCTATAAATATTCCCATCATTTAATTAAATTATAACTGAATTAATGATAAATGTATACTATTTTACTAAATTTTCAACTACTTGGTATACTTTATCAATTGCTTCTGTTAATTTAGCTGGGTCTTTTCCGCCTGCTTGAGCCATGTCTGGTCTTCCACCACCACCGCCTCTAGCAATGGTTGCAACTTCCTTAATTATCTTTCCACAGTGAATTCCTTTTTCTATAGAATTCTTTGTAGCCATTGCTACAAAATTAATCTTATCACCATGAGTACTTCCTAGCACAACTACTCCTAAGGAAATCTTATTTCTTATCTTATCAGCCAAGTCTCTTAAAGCATTACCATCTACTTCTGATAAACCATAAGCTATTACACTTACTCCATTTATATCTTTAACAGCTTTTAATATGTCTTCTTCTGCTCCAGATGCTAACTTAGCTTTAAGTTCTTGAACTTCTTTTTCTTTTTCTTTAAGTTCATGGGATAATGTGTTTATCTTAGTTGTAATATCTTTTTCATTACACTTTAATATACTTGCTGTCTCTCTTAATAAATTATTTTTATCTTCAACAAATTTTAATGCGTTAAAGCCAGTTAAAGCCTCTATTCTTCTAACTCCAGCAGCAACTCCTGCTTCAGATAAAATCTTAAATAGACCTATCTCTCCAGAATTTCTTACGTGAGTTCCACCGCATAATTCCTTTGAGAATTCTCCTATTGAAACAACTCTAACTTCATTACCATATTTATCATCAAATAGAGCCATTGCTCCAGATTCTTTAGCTTCTTCTATAGTCATTAGGTTTGTATTAACTTCAAATACTTCCATTATCTTTTCATTTACTATAGCTTCAACCTTTTCAATTTCTTCTTTAGTTAATCCTTGGAAGTGTGTAAAGTCAAATCTTAATCTTTCACTATCAACATAGGATCCTGATTGTGAAACATGTTCACCTAAAGTTTCTCTTAAAGCTTCGTGAAGCATATGAGTTGCAGTATGGTTCTTACAAATATCATTTCTTCTTCTAGCATCTACTTTAAGAGTTAGCTTATCATTTAATGACAATTCCCCTTCATTTACTTTAATATAATGAATAGTTTTTCCACCAACATTCTTTTTAGTGTCATATACTACTCCAGTAAATTTATCATTAAAGATTGCTCCTTTATCTCCTACTTGACCACCCATTTCTGCGTAGAATGGAGTAACTTCAGTAACTAAATATCCTTTTTCTCCTGCTAATATTGAATTTCTAAATTCACTATCATCTGCTAAAACAACTGCCTTAGCTTCAAGTTCAAGTGTTTTATATCCATTAAATTCAGTTTCTATTGAAGCATCTATTTTGTTTATAGGTTTTTCATCAGAACCCATATAAGTGCTTTCTCCTCTAGCTTCTCTTGCAGAAACTCTTTGATGCTCCATTGCTTTATTAAAGCCTTCTAAATCAACTAAAAGATTTTTTTCTTCTAATATTTCTAAAGTTAATTCAAGTGGGAAACCAAAAGTGTCATATAATTTGAAAGCTTTTTCTCCTAATAAAGTCTTTTCATTATTAGATTCCATCTCATCTATATATGATTTTAAAATTTCCATTCCTGAGTCAATTGTTTCGTTAAATCTTTCTTCTTCTAATAAAATAATTTTCTTAATATAATCCTTTTTCTCAACTAATTGAGGATATGCTGGACCGTAATTTTCAATTACAGTATCAACAATATCAATTAAGAATATGTCTTTAGCACCTAGAAGTCTTCCATGTCTAGCAGCTCTTCTAAGAAGTCTTCTAAGGACATATCCTCTTCCTTCATTAGAAGGTAAAACTCCATCAGAAATAAGCATAGTAACGCTCTTAACGTGGTCTGTGATTATTCTTATTGAAGTATCTTTATTTTTATCTTCATCATACTTTGAATTAGTTACTTCACATACCTTATTTAAAATGCTTCTTACAGTATCTATTTCAAATATATTATTTACACCTTGCATAATAGTTGCTATTCTTTCTAGACCCATTCCTGTATCTATATTAGGATTAGCAAGTTTATTATAGTTTCCTTCTTCATCCTTGTCGAATTGAGTAAATACTAAATTCCAGAACTCAACTATTCTATCTTCATCTGCTGCAGCTAGGAATTCTTCAACTGTATTTACCTTATCTCCATTTCCTCTATCGAAATGAATCTCAGTACAAGGGCCGCATGGACCTACCCCTATTTCCCAGAAGTTATCATCTTTTCCTAATCTAAAAATTCTCGATGGATCTACATCTGTTTTAGATGTCCAAATATCAAAAGCTTCGTCATCTTCTAAATAGATAGTAACGTATAATTTATCCTTAGGGATTTCTAAAGTTTGAGTAATAAATTCCCATGCCCAAGGAATTATCTCTTCTTTAAAATAATCTCCAAAAGAGAAATTTCCAAGCATTTCAAAGAAAGTACCATGTCTTGATGTTTTTCCTACGTTCTCTATATCACCAGTTCTTATACATTTCTGACAAGTTGTTATTCTTTTTCTTGGTGGCTCTTGAAGTCCAGTAAAATATGGCTTTAATGGTGCCATACCAGCATTTATTAATAATAAACTTTTATCATTCTTAGGAACTAGTGGAAAACTTTCTAATCTTAAATGATCTTTACTTTCAAAAAATCTTAAATATGATTCTCTTAACTCATTTGCGCCCATTTTTTTCATATCTCTTACCTCCGTATATACATTGTTTATCTTAAATAAATAAAAAAAGGCTTCATCCCTAAAGAAAGGGACGAAAGCCTATACTTCCGCGGTACCACCCTAATTATGCTACTAAATAAGCATCACTTAACTAGATAAGCTCCAAGACAGCTTCAAATTGATTTGCAAGAAGTTCACACCAAACCCACTTCCTCTCTGAATACAAGCTCCAACTCTACTAATTCTCTTCATCACTCAATATAAATTTCTACTAGAATTATAGGTTAAGAAGAATATTTTGTCAATATATAAGCTTTTAAAATATATAGTAGTTAATATCCTCATATATTACTTTAATTATTACTCCTATTGGAATAGCTAAAACCATTCCAACTATTCCACCTATTTTCTCTCCAATCAGTAATAATATTATTATTCCTAAAGGATGCATATTAACTGAATCACCTGTAATCTTCGGTGAAATAATATCCCCTTCAATTTGTTGTATAAACATATATAAAAAAGCAGTTTCTATAGCCTTTGTAGGTGAAGAAATTAAAGCTATAAATAGGGCAGGTATCCATCCCAGTAAGGGTCCAAAGTATGGTATTATATTAGCAATTCCATTTATTAGAGAAAGCCATAATGGGAATTTAACTTTTAAAACAATCAATCCAATAAAGGTAAATATAATTACTATCAAAGATAATATTATCTGAGAAAAAATATATCTTCCTAGTACATTATCTATATCTTTACTAATTATTTTTATAACAGTTCTTTTTTCCGTTGGTAATATAAGCAAGGACTTATTTAATAGCTTCTCTCCATCAGCTAAAAAATAATAACTTACAACAGGTATTACTGCCATAGAAATTGCATTTTCCCATAGCCTTACAACCATGTCAAAAAAACTTGATGAAAGATTAATCAACCAAATATTTACTTTTTCTTGCATATGTATAATGATAATATCAAGTGTTTCATTGTTAATGCTTTTTATTTTCTTCATTACCGACAAAATAAAACCTGATATGCTACTTATGATGCCTTCTACATCTATACTTTCCTTCATTAAGGATGGAATAAGAAGCGCAAAACTTCCTACTATTAGACCTATTGTAAATAGAATTAATAATGCAGATAAAAATCTTGGATTTATACCTACTCTTTCGAGGATTTTATTTTTTAGTGGTTTTAATGAATAGGCTATTATGAATGATATTAAAATAACACTTAAGGTCTCACGTATAATCTCAACCCTTCTATAAACAACTACAAATAATGCTATTGCTATTAGAGTTATAAGCCATTTAAACCACTTGCTTTTAATTAATTTACTCATGGCTATCTACCATCTTATGCGGTAATGATTTAAAATATATATTTTCTTTTTCTAGAGAAAGTACTTGTTTATCTCCTAATATAGCTCTATCCATTAATAGCACTCTCTTTCCTCTTAAAATCTTATCAAATAATCCCGAACTTATAATTACCCCTTTAATTGCAAAATCAAGTTCATCAATAACAACATCCTCAACTACTCCAATCATTAACCCTTCTTTATCTATTACATCCATATCCTTAAGTTCAGAAAATGGAATTCCCTTTTCTTCAGAGATTTTTGAAATTATTACTTTATCTTTGACTGTTATAATATCTTTTATATCTACAAAAGTCTTTTTCGAGAAAAAATTAGTTGAATTCATTCTAAAACCCGTAATTTTACTATTATAAAAATCTATTAGTATATCAACAACAATTCCTATCTTCTTGCTATTTGATTGAAAAACACCAAGTCCAATAAAATCTTTATTTCTTTTCAACAAATAATCCTCCTGTACTTTTTTTATAGTGTTTCCTAATTTCTATTTAATATTAATTCTTAATATAGCAAAAAGGGATGGTTAAATAACCATCCCTAAATAAATCTATCTTTATATTATACTAACCCTTCTATTATTCCGCCGCCTACTACAATGTCTCCACTATAGAATACAACAGACTGACCTTTAGTAATTGCTCTTTGCTTTTCCTCAAAGCTAACCTTAACTTTGTCTTCTCCATATGGAGAAATGATAGCTTTAGCAGGTTTTCCTGAGTATCTTACCTTTGCTTCCACTTCTAAAGGTCCATTTAGCTTATCAATAGATATAAAATTAACTTCCTTTGCAATTAAATCTGTCTTGAATATATCTTCTTCTGGTCCTAAAACCACTTCATTAGTCATTGGATTTATATCAGTAACAAATACAGGTCTTCCTAATGCTATCCCTAAGCCTTTTCTTTGGCCTATTGTATAGTATACAATCCCTTTATGTCTACCTAATATATTTCCATTTTTATCAATGAAGTTTCCTTCTTTAACTTGCCCTGGCTTTGCAATTGTTATATATCTCCCATGATTATTATCTGGAATAAAGCAAATTTCTTCACTATCTTTTTTATTATGAACAGCAAGCCCTATCTCTTTAGCAATTTCTCTTATCCTATCTTTTGTATATTCACCACATGGCATAAGAGTGTGCGAAAGTTGTTCTTGAGTCAAATTATATAAAGCATAGGTTTGATCTTTTCTGCTATCATCACTTCTAATAAGCTGGAATCTTCCATCTCTTTCTTCGATTTTAGCATAATGACCAGTTGCAACATAATCAGCTCCGATACCTTGAGCTTTTCTTAATAACTCATCAAACTTTAAATGTTTATTACATGCTATACAAGGATTAGGCGTTTTTCCTTCAAGATACTCATCTACAAAGTAGTCTATAACTTTCTCTTTAAAAGAATCTCTAAAATTAAGAACATAAAAAGGTATTCCAATTTTATCAGCTACTCTTCTAGCATCATCAACAGCCGAAAGGGAACAGCATCCCCCTTCTCTTTCTTCATATTCCTTATCTTCTTGCCATATTTGCATAGTTACTCCTATAACATCGTAACCAGCCTCTTTTAAAAGATATGCAGCAACTGAAGAATCAACTCCGCCGCTCATACCTATAACAACTTTTTTATTCATTAAATTTCACCCGTTATAATTTATTCCCCGTGAACTTGATCATGAATATCATCATGTTCTTCATAATCCCAAGGTTCTAAACCTGCGTTTATTCTGTAGTCATTTATAGCTTTATGTATAGCTTCCTCAGCTAATACAGAACAGTGCATTTTTACTGGTGGAAGTCCATCTAAAGCTTCAGCAACTGCTTTATTTGTAAGTTCCCATGCTTCTTCTAAGCTTTTTCCAACTATTAATTCAGTTGCCATAGATGAAGATGCAATTGCAGAACCGCAACCAAAAGTCTTAAACTTAGCATCCTTTATAACATTATCTTCTATCTTAAGATATATTTTCATTATATCTCCACATTTTGCATTTCCAACTTCTCCAACACCATTGGCGTCTTCAATTTCACCTACATTTCTTGGGTTTCTAAAATGGTCCATAACTTTATCACTGTATATCATATTATTTTTCTCCCTTCTTTAAAAAGTCTTCCCATAATGGAGACATATTTCTTAATCTTTCTATTATTGGAGGTAATACCTCTAAAACATAATCAACTTCTTCTTCTGTGTTATTATCTCCAAGAGATAATCTTAGTGATCCGTGTGCCTTTTCATGAGGAAGGCCAATTGATAAAAGTACATGTGATGGGTCTAATGATCCAGAAGTACATGCACTACCTGAAGAAGCACAAACTCCTTCAAAGTCTAGTGAAAGTAATATTGATTCACCTTCAATAAATTCAAAGCCAACATTAACGTTACCAGGAAGTCTCTTATCTCCTCTTGGTCCATTAAGCTTTGTATAAGGAATTTTTAATAATCCATCAATTAATTTATCTCTTAAAGCTACAAGCTTTTTATTGTGCTCTTCTAGGTTTTCATAAGCTAATTCTATTGCTTTTCCAAGGCCAACTGCACCTGCAATATTTTCTGTACCAGCTCTTCTACCTCTTTCTTGACCACCACCGTGAATTAAGTTGTCAATTTTAACACCTTTTCTTATATAAAGTGCACCAACACCTTTAGGACCGTAGAATTTATGTCCAGCAAGTGATAATAAATCTATCTTCATGTCTTTAACATCGATTGCTTGATTTCCAATTGCTTGAACTGCATCAGTGTGGAATAATACCTTTTTCTCACGGCATATTTCACCTATTTCTTTTATTGGTTGAATTGTTCCAATTTCATTATTTGCAAACATAACAGAAACTAATATTGTAGTATCTTTAATTGCATCCTTAAGTTCATCTGTGTTTATGAATCCTTCTTCATTAACATCTAAATAAGTAATTTCATAACCCAACTTTTCAAGCCATTCGCATGTATGTAGTACAGCATGATGCTCTATTTTTGTAGTTATTATATGATTTCCTTTGTTCCTATGAGCAAAAGCAACTCCTTTTATTGCCCAGTTGTCTGCTTCAGATCCGCCTCCAGTAAAATAAACCTCTGCTGAATCAGCATTTAAAACTTTTGCAATTCTGTCTCTTGCTTTGTCTACTGCTCTTTTTGTGTCTCTTGAAATTGCATAGAAAGATGATGGGTTACCGAAACTTTCAGTAAAAAACGGCATCATTTCTTCTAAAACTTCTGGTTTAACATAAGTTGTTGCGGAATAATCCATATAAACTGTTTTATTCATTGCTCTCTCTCCTATTCTTTTATCTTTATTTGAGAATTTTTAATATTCATACTTTTATAATCATTTACTATGTCTTGTAGTGTTACTGATTCCATTACTTCATCTAGTGATTCTTTTATTTTTTTCCATAACAATCTAGTGGCACAACAATCTAAATTATCACAGGTCGCACCTTCGATACATTCAGCTATTTCTACAGGTCCTTCTAAGACATCCATAATATCTGATACTTTAATATCCTTAGGATCTCTATTTAATACATACCCACCTTGAGCCCCTCTAATACTTTTAATTAGTTTAGCCTTTCTTAGCGGGGAAAATAACTGTTCTAAATAATATTCTGAAATATTTTGTCTTTGAGATATAGCCTTAATTGACACTGGCTGAGAGCCATAATTAATTGCTAAATCCACCATTGCCTTAACTCCATATCTACCTTTAGTAGATAGTTTCAAATTGATCACTCCTTAAAGCCGACTAAATCGATAAACTTTACTTTATTTATAATAGCAAAGCAGACCTTTATTGTCAACAATAAATAAGTGAGTTAAAATAATCCACCAAAACTAGAGGCGAAAGATGTTTTCACAAACGTCTTTCGCCTCTTTTAAACTAACTATTCAATTCCTTTTTAATTTTTTCAAGTAATAAGTCTACATCAATTGAATCTAAGTTCTCCATTGAATCTAATAACTTTACTATTTTATTTTTAACTAAGCTTTCTTCTTTCTCTTGCCCCGGCTTAAAACTTTCTCCATGGCTCATAATAAATGAATTATAGCCTTTATCTCTTAATAATTTATTAAAGCTTTCTTGAGATTCTTTTTCTCCGTGAACTAATAGTATTGCTTTTGGTTTTTCCTTAAAGCTTTCTAACCAGCTCATAAGGCCATTTCTATCAGCATGTCCTGAAAGCCCTTCTAAGTTATAAATTTTAGCATTTACAGCTATTTCTTCTCCAAAAATTTTAACCTTTTCTGCACCATCAACTATAGCTCTCCCTAATGTTCCTTCTGCTTGATATCCCACAAAAACTACTGAAGATTCATTTCTCCAAAGATTATGTTTCAAATGATGTTTAATTCTACCTGCTTCACACATACCACTAGCAGATATTATTACAGCACCTTTTTTAATTTTATTAACTTCTAAGGATTCTTCTGTTGACTTTGAAAAAATCAATCCTTCAAATTCAAAAGGATCATCCCCTTTTTCTAGTAGAGCTTGTGTATCATCATCAAAATCTTTTGAATGGTAGTCAAATATTTCTGTAGCTTCAATTGCTAGTGGGCTATCTACATATACTTTTACATTTTTAAGTTCTTTATTTTCTACATAACTGTTTAATGCATATAATACTTCTTGGGTTCTTCCTACAGCAAAGGAAGGTATTATTACATTTCCACCCCTTTTGAAGGTTTCATCAATAATATTTACTAATTGCTTCAAGTCATTCTTAAATACTCCATGAAGCTTATTTCCATATGTACTTTCCATAATCACATAATCAGCATTTTCAATAATAGTTGGATCTTTAAGAATTGGCATATCTTTATTTCCTAAATCTCCGGAATATACTAATTTAGTTTCTTTCCCATCTTCATCTATTAACATTTCTATAATTGCAGAACCTAATAAATGTCCAGCATCTCTAAATCTGAATTTAAATCCATCAAACAACTCAATCCATTTGTCATAAGGATATCCTTCAAACAAATACATAGAAAGCTTGGCCATTTTAGCTGTATATAAAGGTTCTAAGGATCCTTGTCCTTTTCTCATTCTTTTTCTATTTACCCATTCAGTCTCCATTTCCTGAATATGTCCACTGTCTTCAAGCATGACTTCACATAAATCTCTTGTAGCTTCCGTTGCTATTATTCTTCCTTTAAACCCTTGCTTATATAATAGTGGTATCCTTCCACTGTGGTCTATATGAGCATGAGATAGTATTAAGTAATCTATATCTTTTGGAATGAAGTTAAAAGTATTATTATCCCTTTCCTTCTCATCCTTACCTTGATACATTCCACAATCAAGTAAAATTCTTTTATCTTTAACCTTAAGTAAATGAGATGAACCTGTAACACAACCTGCTGCGCCGTAAAAATCTAACTTCATAATGATTCCTCCCTTATGCAAAAATATTTATATTTGTATATAAATATTATATCAGAATTTTCTGATAAATTCCACCTAAGACCTTAGTTACCAATCTTCTGCATCATAGTTTTGAGAATCTAAAATAATGAAGTTTGAACATATTCATCTGCCTTATATATTTTCAAATCCCTCATATGTGAAACCATATCATATTCACCACATAATCTTTTAGTTAAATTCCATAATTTCTTTGTATTTTTACTCATACACACATAATTCTCTCCATACTCTTTAGCATATCTCTCTTTTAAATCTTTAAAATTACCCTCTAATTTATTATAGAAATATACTCTTTGAGCATCTCTTAAGGTTACCCCAAACATTGGTATAATAAACTTTGCACCTGCTCTATTTGAAGCCTCAATTATCGTTCTTATATTGTCCTCAGAATCATTAATATAGGGTAAAATAGGCATCATTAATACTCCTGTATAAATTCCTTCCATGGATAATTTCTTTAATGCTTCTAATCTTTCTAATGGTGATGGCGCCTTAGGTTCAATAATTCTTGCAAGCTTTTCATCAATTGTTGTAATTGTGATTCCTACAGTTGCTTGAGTACTTTTATTTATTCCTTTTAAGGTTTCAATATCCTTTAATATCAAAGAGCTTTTCGTAATAATTGTCACTGGAAACTTATAATATTCAATTATCTTTAAAGCCTCTCCTGTTAAGTTATATTTCTTTTCAAGTGGAATATAAGGATCACTCATTGCCCCAGTTCCTATAGTTCCAACTACTCTTTTTGATGAAAGCTCTTTCTTCAATAATTCTAAAACATTAGATTTTACAATAATCTCATCATCAAAATTTTCAACATGATAACATTGACTCCTAGAATCACAATAGATACATCCATGTTGACACCCTCTATAAATATTCATATTATAAACATTCCCGAACCAATTTTCAGGACTTCCTACTTTAGTTAATAAACTTTTAGCTTTAACTTCTTTTACTTTCATAAATTCACCTTTTTATAATATTTTCTTGGAATATATACTTTTTCCTTATATAATAAATTGTAATTATAATTTTATATATTTATCAAAGGAGACACAATAATGAAAAATGATATTTCATACAAAAAGTCCTTAATAACCTGCTTAATAGGAACTCTAATTTTCATAGGTTTTATGAAGTTCACCTTAAAGGCTACTTACACTAACTTAGAGGTAGCTTTAACTGGTATATTATTTTTTGTAGTAATGTTAGCAAGTCAAATAGTAACACTAAAATTACAAGCTAAAAAGAAAGCAAATGCTAATAAACAAGTAATAAAGCCAAAAGCTAAAAAAAGAAAATAATAGATTATATACATAATCCCCTTATGACTACAATAAATCATAAGGGGATATACTTTATACTATTCTATTTCAATTTTTTCTTTTAACTCTACTATTTCATTGTTATTTCCATTATCCTTGCTAGAACAGCAATCTTTCTTTTTGTTGCCACCCATCATCATAAACATCATGGAAATCATCATTATTGGACATATAAACGGAACTATCTTTGAAATTACTAATGATGCACTAGGACTAATCCTTGATATAATTGGTAATAGTCCTATAATGATTATAGGTAGTCCACAACATAGAACCATGTGAAGCATGTGTTTTAATGGACTATGGTTATGATTATGTTTCATATTTTTATCCCTCCAATTTTATTCTCTACATTAAGTAATTACATTTTAACTATTTTATATAAAGAACTTATGAAGAATTTATAATTTCTTTTTTCTCCACATTTCCTTCACATTTAAATTTTATAATAAATTATAATTAAGAATCTGAGGTGATACTTTTGATTGATAATTTTAAGATATTAGTTGTAGATGATGAACAAAATATTTTAGACGTTGTAAAAGCTTATTTACAAAGAGAAAATTTTGAAGTGATTACTGCAATGGATGGTGAGGAAGCACTTAATTTATTTAATAAAGAAACCTTTCATCTTATTATTTTAGATTTGATGCTTCCAAAAATCACCGGTGAAGAAGTATGTAATAAAATAAGAGCAACTTCTAATGTCCCTATAATCATGCTTACTGCAAAGGTAGATGAGGACGAGAGAATCGAAGGAATATCTATTGGTGCAGACGACTATATTACTAAACCCTTTAGTGTACGTGAGTTAGTTGTTAGAGTAAGAGCTCTACTTAGAAGATCCTATAGAGATGACCTACCTATGGCTGATATTTTAACCTTTGACAACGGGGATTTAGAAATTGATATAAAAAAAATGTTAGTTAGAAAGCAAGGGCAGCCAGTAACATTAACTACTAATGAATTTAAGATTTTACTAACTTTACTGTCCAATCCTAATCAAATATTTTCAAGAGAGCAATTAGTTGAAAAAGCTTTTGGTGTAGATTATGAAGGTTATGATAGAACAATAGATACTTATATTAAAAATATTCGTCAAAAAATAGAATTAAATCAAAAAGATCCAAGATACATAATAACTGTTTACGGAATGGGATATAAATTCTCCCCAAATTCAAGTGAGGTGAAATAATGAATATATCCTTAATGAAAAAGCTTTCTATTGCTATAGTAATAGCAATTTTAGGTTCAATTATATTAACTAGCTTCATATCTAATTATTTTGTTAGTAGACAATTTCAGGAGTATCTAATTGACGAGCATAAAACTAAAGAAAATGATGCGATAAAAATGATTGAAGGCTTATATACAGATCAAAACACTATCAAGAACAAAGGGGAAATTCAACGTTATGCTGAACTTCAAACGATGTTTATTGAAGTAAGAGACTTGAATGATAATATTTTATACTCTTCAGGCAGTAACTACTTAAAAGGAAATGGCAGAATGAAGAATATGATGGGATCTATGATGAATAATTTTTCCGGAATGAATTTAAATGATTATACAGAAAATAAGTATCCCTTAAATGTAAATAATAAAAATGTTGGAAGTATAACAATAGGGTACTTCGGAACTTCATATATTACCTCTGGTTCAGTTGCCTTTATAAGTGCTTTAAATCATTCATTTTTATTATCTGGTTTTATTGCATTAATCTTTGCCCTTATAATAAGCGTGATAATTTCAAGGGGAATTTCTAAGCCTATAAAAAATATAACTGACATAGCTAATAACATGAGAAAAGGTAATTTGGATATACGTTCTCAAACAAACACTAATACTAAAGAAATTAATGACCTTTCCAATTCAATAAATTATTTAGCAGAAACCTTAAGTCATCAAGAGATGCTAAGAAAAAGGCTAACATCTGATATTTCGCACGAACTTAGAACTCCCCTTACCACTCTAAAGACTCATATTGAAGCATTTATTGATGGTGTTTGGGAACCAACCCCTGAAAGATTCAATGCCTTCTATGATGAAATAGAAAGACTGACAAAACTAGTTGATAACCTTCGTAACTTATCAAAATATGAGCAAGAAAATCTTAAATTAAATCTACGCAGAGTTAATCTATCAAGAGAACTTGAAAAAATAATTGATTCATTTACTCCTATGTATAATAAAGAAGACTACACATTAGTTAGTACCCTATCACCAGATGTTTTTGCCTATATAGATAGTGATAAGTTTACACAAATCATGACTAACTTGCTTTCCAATTCCTATAGGTACCTTAAAAAAGACGGTCTAGTTAAGGTTGTTCTTGAAAAAGATAAAGATAATATTATTATTCAAGTAATTGATAATGGTATAGGAATATCCGAAAAAGATCTGCCCCATATATTTGAACGTTTTTATAGAAGCGATGTTTCAAGAGCTAAAAATACTGGTGGTTCTGGAATTGGACTTACAATCACAAAGGCATTAGTTGAAGCTCATGGGGGGAAAGTATCAGTAGAAAGCACAGAAGGAAATGGAACTTCATTTACGCTGATTTTTCCTAGTATGTAAATTTTAAATAATTGTGAACATGCACTTTCTTCACATATTCTTTATATCTTTTGAGTATTATAAATCTGTAAGACAATTAATCATTCCCCTTTAATGATTAATTATTTTAGTTTTACCCTTATGAATATTTACGTTTTAAAAAAATAAGCTTGGGACTTCCACCCAAGCTTATTTTCTATCTATATAATTCATCATTTTAAGATATCAATGGTACTTTGAATTTTTTATTTCCTTTTGCCACGCCCATTTATTACATTTTGGACATTTTAACAATCTGTGAGGGCTTATTAAATCTTTAAATGTAGAAATAGAAAATCTATACCCACAGTTTTTACAAATATATGAATGTGTATGAGCATGCCATATAACAAGTGGCAACACAATTATGCACCCGCCGAAAATATAACCAATAATCATTAATATACTAAATATTAATTTCATAACAAAAAACTCCTTTAAAGAGATTTGATTTTATAATTTCATAGTGTGAAATGTTTTATTATCTTCTACTTAACTATTATAAAATATATGCCCATTCGACTTCAAATATCTGTAAAAATAATATATAAGTTGCTTTTCCTATATATTTTCTACACATTCCTATTGTATACTTAAGGATAAAGCTATTCTGATATTTATGGAGGTATTTAAAACTTGAATAACATTACATTTATTTTAGCATTTTCAGCAGGACTTTTATCTTTTTTATCTCCTTGTGTACTTCCACTTGTTCCAGCATATATTAGCTACTTAACAAGCTCCACTATTAAAGAGCCCAATTATATAAGCTCTAAAGTATCTTCTTTTTATAATGCCCTAGGATTCGTTTTAGGCTTTTCACTTATATTTATAATAATGGGAGCTTCTGCTACTTCAATAGGTAATATTTTAATTAGAAATAGTAGTATCTTTAGAAAAATAGGGGGAGTAATAATAATAATTTTTGGGTTTCACACCATAGGAATAATAAAAATTAAATTTCTCTATTTTGAAAAACGCTATTTAAATATAAACAACATAAGTAAAAAATTTGGTTCTGTTATTATGGGAATGTCATTTGCTTTTGGATGGACACCTTGTATTGGCCCAATTTTATCATCAATCTTAATTTATTCGGGAAGTGAAAGTACTCTCTCAAAAGGTATTTTACTTTTAATATCTTATTCAATTGGACTAGCCCTACCTTTTTTACTTACATCTATGGCATTAGACAAATTTATAAAATATAAGAATAAACTATTTAAACTAATGCCAATAATTACTTTTATAAGTGGTTTGCTTCTAATAGTCATTGGGTATTTGATGTTTACAAACAAGTTTAATATACTTAATAAATATTCAAACTTTATAAATTTCTAAATACTATAACTAGGCAATAATTTAAAATATAAACTTTCAGATTAAGTTGTTTAAAGGAGTTATGCAATGAAAAAAGTTTTTTTCTATTTAGCTATTATCTTAATGTTTAGCATAAGCGTATATACTGTTACGAATTACAATAAAAATAAAAACACTAATAAAGAGTCTCCGAATAACACATCTACTGTAGAAAATAGTAATACTTCTAAAGTACTTTCTAAAGATAAAGCCTTGGATTTCAAATTAAAAGATATGAATGGCAAAGAAGTATCCTTAAGTGATTTTAAAGGAAGAAATGTACTTATTAACTTTTGGGCAACTTGGTGCCCTCCTTGTAAAGCTGAAATGCCAGATATTGAAAAACTATATGAAGAAAATAAGAATTCAGATTTAGTTATTTTAGCAGTAAATTTAGGTGAAGATAAAGAAACCATAAAATCTTTTATGGATAAAAATAATTATAAATTTCAAGTATTACTAGATTCTAATCAAGATGTAGCTGTTAAATATGACATTTCCTCCATTCCAACCTCCTTTTTTATAAATAAAGAAGGGGCTATAGTTCAAAAAAAGGTTGGAGAAATGAACCTTGAAGAAATGAAAAATTATGTAGCTTCAATGAAAAAATAGTAAAGTTTTATCCCTCACAACGTGGAAATTTTAAAGATTATAGATATCTTCATATTTACTACACAACTTTTTTATATACTTATTACATTATTATGTAAGTTTTATAGAACTAATTCTATATTGCTTAGTAATTAGGAGGATTTTATGAGTATTAGACGTGAGAAAATTAAAGTATATGAAATGACCTGCTCATCTTGTGAAAATAGAGTTGAGAAAGCTCTTATGAAGTTAGATGGTGTTTCGTATGCCAAAGCAAATTATAGTAAACAGTTTGCGGAAATTAACTATGATGATGAACTGTGCAATCTAAGTAAAATAAAAGCTGCTATTAAAAAAGCAGGCTATAGTACAGAAAGTTCAAATGACTATAAATTTATTGGAATACTTATTATAGCTGCTGCCATAATATTACTTGGCTTCAGAACAAGTGGTTTTGATATGGAAGCTAAGCTCGCTAATGCTTCTTATGCTGTACTTTTCGTGGTTGGTATTCTTACTTCAATTCACTGCGTTGGTATGTGTGGAGGTATAATGCTGTCACAAAGCTTAATTAAGGAAAATAAAAGCAAGCTTCAAGCCACTATTCCTGCACTTTTATATAATGGAGGAAGAGTTGTTTCCTATACTATCTTAGGAGGAATAATAGGAGCCCTTGGCTCAGTTTTTTCTCTTTCCATTACTACTAAAGCAATAATGCAAATAATTGCTGGTGTCTTTATGATAATGATGGGCTTTAATATGGCAGGCTTCAGTATTTTTAGAAGATTTAATATTAAATTACCTAGTGTAGCCTGCAAAGTTAAAAATAAATCTGGTTCCCCATTTATAGTTGGACTTTTAAACGGGCTTATGCCTTGTGGTCCGCTTCAAACCATGCAGCTATTTGCACTAGGTACCGGAAGTGCCTTTAAAGGTGCCTTATCAATGTTTGTTTTTTCTCTAGGAACTGTACCTCTTATGTTGACTTTTGGAGCATTATCAGGACTTTTAAGTAAGGGATATACTAAAAAAATACTTAAACTTAGTGGAGTTTTAATTATAGTACTTGGTCTTATTATGGGAAACAGAGGTTTCACTTTAGCAGGTATTAATCTTAATCCACTAACTGCACTTAACAAAGATTCCAATACTCTACTAGCTAGTTCAGGTGGTACTAATTCCAATGTTGCTAAAGCTACCTTACAGGATGGAGTTCAGGTAATAAAGATGACTGCAGATAACAATGGTTATACCCCAAATGCATTTTATGTTCAAAAAGATATCCCAGTTAAATGGGTCATCGATGGAAAGCAGATTAACTCCTGTAATAACCAAGTTGTTGCTCAAGCTCTAAATGTTGAAAAGAAATTAAAAAGCGGTGAAAATGTTATAGAGTTTACACCTAAAGATAAAGATATAAACTTTAGCTGTTGGATGGGAATGATAAGAGGAGTTATAAAAGTTGTAGATAAATTAGATACAGTTGATACTTCAAAATCAGATCCTTCTATTCCTCCTGCAAGTACAGGTCCTAGCTGTTGCGCTGGCCCAGTAGCTGATGGTTCATCTGGTCCTAGAAAACAATTTGACTTTAATGGTACTGAAATTACAAATGTTCCAACTGAAAATATAGTAAAAAAAGCCACTGTAGTTGGAAATTATCAAACTGCAACATTTACAGGTAAAGAAAAGAGTCTTGAACCACTAGTTATCGTAACTGGTAATACATCAAAAACAAAAATCTCCTTTGACTTAAGCGCCTTTAATAATGCTAATGGTGAATATGAAATCTTAAATGCACAAAACGGAGATAAAGTTAGCTCCTTTACCGGCAAAAAGGGAAAAAATGAAATTGAGTTTAATTCTAAGGAAATTGGACCTTTTGCAATTGTAAAAGATAATGTTATCTTAGGTATTATTGAAGTTACTGATGATTTAAAGGCAGCTGATACTGATCAAATAAGAAATAAATATTTCTAAAAAATATCTTAATACACAATAAATTTATTTATTTAAAGGAAAAGGCTTATTCAAGTCTTTTCTTTTTAGTTTATTTATATAAGTAACGGTAGTATTATTAAAATATGTAAAACAGTTTAACTAAATTTAAAATCTGAAAGGGATAGGCTATGGAATCTATTAATTTATCTACATTGGTAAAGGCATATAAGAATGATTTAGAATCAGTTTATAACACTTGGTTTATCGAAAATGAAACTAGAATGAAAGCATTTAGATCTATTAGAAGAGGTGTTATATCAGTAATTGAGTCTATTAAAAATAATACTTTTGGAAACGACTTTAAGGGTTCTCCTCTAGAATTTGTATTGAATTCAATAACAGAGCAAAAGCAAATCTTCCAAGGCGCTGCACACCCATTTTATTGGAAGCCTAAACTTAGAATACCTGATATATATGAAAATGAGAGAAATAAAAAAATATTTGGTGAGTTTCTTGAATCTTGCCTATCTGCCACTAGTTCTGAAAAACTAATAAAAGAAATAATTAAACTAGATAGCTACAAAATTAAAGGGCTCGGTCCAGCAGTGGCAAATATTCTTTACTTTCTACATCCAACACTTATGCCACCCTTTAATACTGCAATGGTTAAAGGCTTCAATGCAATTTTTTCTGATAAAATGAAACTTGGTTCCTGGAACGATTATTTACAAATGCGCGAAATTATTATAAATACGAATTCAGAACTCAATCCGCTACTTTCAAAAGATTTAGGTGCACTCTCTGGTCTATTATTTGACGTAGGTGTAGGTAAAATTTCTTTAGGTGACGATTGGGAATTATCACTTAAGTTTGAAAAAGAAAAACTAGAAAAATCCTTAATAAAACGTCATAAAGAAATTGAAAATGAGCTTAAGGAAGAATCAGAACATCTTGAAGTCCAATTTTTATTAACCGAAATAGGGAGAAACTTAGGCTATGAGGTTTTTGTAGCTATTAATGATCGGACTAAATGTCTTCATGGTAAAAGTCTTGAGTTTATTACAACTCCAACTCTTCCACCTTTAGATCTTCCTAAAGAGGTAATAAAAACAATTTCACTTATCGATGTTATATGGATAAATAAAAATACGAATGAGATTGAATGTGCATTTGAAGTTGAGAAAAGTACATCTATATATTCTGGAATTTTAAGATTGGCGGACCTGGCATCATCAATTGGCACAGAAAAAAATCAATATAATTTCTTTCTGATAGCCCCAGATTCAAGAGAAAAAGAAATAATAGCTCAATTAAAACGTCCATCTTTTAAAAATCTTGATTGTATTACATTAAGATATATATTATTTTCTCATTTATATAAAAATAGGGATTCTTTATGTACATTTGGTGATGATTTTACAATATTATTTAAAATTGCAGGAATGGTTAATAATTGTGATTAATATTCAAAAAGCAGAAACTACATTTGTTTCTGCTTTTTTATTCTCTATTAACACTCCAAATACCTAAACATACTAAAATAAGCGCAATTACATTCTTAACTTCAAATATATTTTCGCCTAAAAACATAGATGAAAATAGCGCTCCAAAAATTGGAGTTAAAAAATTGTAAATAGATACCTTACCTACCTTGTTATATTTTAATAATAAGTTCCATAAAGAAAATGCTATTGAGGATAATAAAGCTAGATAAAGTAATAGTGATGTAGATTCAAATGTAAAGTGATAAACTCTTCCTCCAAAAGCTGCCCCTAAAGATATTAGCATAAGCCCTCCAATAAAAAGACTATATCCAGTTACTATTATTACGTCTAGCTCTTTAGTAAGTTTTTTAGCATAAATCGCTGCTACTGAAGATACAAATGCTGATATAACAATAAATCCTTCTCCCATAAAACTAAAAGAAAAATCTAGTAAACTCGAACTAAAGTTAACAATCATCACTCCTATAAAGCCCACAAGGCAACCTATTATCTTTCCCCTACTTAATTTATCATCCTTATAAATATAATGAGCCAATATGACACTAAAAAATGTACCAGTTGCATTAAGTATTGCACTTTTAACTCCAGTAGTATTTGCAACCCCCACATAGAAAAATATGTACTGTAACATAGTCTGAAGTATTGAAAGTATAATCAAGCTCTTAATACTCTCTTTTGATAGCTTGAACACTTTTTTCCCAACCATTCCTGAGAATATAAGTAAAACCATCCCCGAAATCGTAAATCTATATCCTGCAAAAACATATTTTGATGCAATATCATTTGTAGCAATATTAAAAAGTATATATCCACTTTTTACTCCTGGATAGGCACTTCCCCATAATATACAACATACAGCTGCTATACATCCTACAATCTTCCAATCTGTATAATTTCTTTTATTCTCCAAGCTTACTCAAGTCCTTTCATCATATAAGTCAACATATAAACTATATCATAAAATCAAAAATTTTAGTGACACAATACTGTCACATTTTTCACTTAAAATTATATTGCTAAATAATATGCTTTTGTAGTTTTTATTACGCAAATAATTAACAAAGGAGGTAACCAATGCAAGTAAATCAAGTGTCACAATTAAACCAGTTACAAGGACTTATGAATTTAGGTGATTCTGATTCAAGTGTTAGTGATTCCAGTTCATCATTTCAAAATTTACTTGAAGAAATGCTATTAGATAATACATATAACAATCAAGCAAAGCAAAGTAATACTACTGGTACTTCACTAGAAAACACTAGTCCAACTCAAGCAAAAAGTTCTACTAGTGGAATTAATAATTTAGCTATTGATCCTCAGAAACTTATGTTAATGATGTTATCAATGCAGAATTCTAATTCTAGTGATGACAGCTATGGGGATAGTAGTGATGATTCTGGAATGTCTGGTTCTAATGATAGTTCAATGCAATTGATGGAAAGTTTACTTCAAACTGCATTACAAAATCAACAAACCAGTTCAAGTAGTGAAACAAAAGATTCTCTAGCACTTAACGAATCAAAAGTTCTATAAAAGAAAGTGTTGTAAAAAGCATATTTTATTAGCTCTTTACAACACTTTTTTATAACTCTTTGTTAAATGATATGATAAATTTAGTTCCTTTACCCTCTTCACTTTGAACTTCAATAGTAGCCATATGAAGATCAAGTATGTTTTTTACAATAGTAAGTCCTAATCCACTGCCCTCAATTTCGTGCCTACTTTTATCACCTCTATATAATCTTTCAAATATAAACGGTAAATCTTCATTCTTAATTCCAACGCCATCATCCTGAATTTCTACTACAATATTTTTGCTATCTTCATACATATCTATAGCTATATGTCCATCTTCCTTAGTAAACTTAATTGCATTCGATATTATATTTATAAATACCTGCTTAAGTTTGTCCTTATCTCCAGTTAATTGATAGTTTTGACCTTTCTTTATGTAATAATTAAATGTAATATTTTTATTTGTTGCAGCCATATAAAAATCTTCATAAACACTTTTTACTATGTCATCTAAATCTATCTTTTCAAAATTACACTTAATACTTTCTGACTCAAATTCCTTTAGAATATTTAAATTATTTAATAGTCTTCCGAATCTCACTACCTCATCATTTAAATAATTAAGCCTTTCAGTAGATACAGGAAATACTCCATCAATCATCGCTTCTAAGTTATTTTGCAATACATTAAGAGGCGTTCTTATTTCATGTGATATATCAGATACCAATCTTCTTCTAAGCATATCTTGGTTCTTTAACTTTTCAGCTAGAATATTAACACTTTCTCTAAGATTCTCTAACTCCTCAATATTACTCTTTACTTCTGAAATTTTATCAAATTTTCCCTTTGATAATCTAACTGACATATTTGCAACTTGCTTTATTGGGTTAGAAAATTGTTTTGAAAAATAAAGACTAATTACTATAATAATTATTAACGTTAGAATTCCACTAGAAATCATACTTCTATTTATAGAGTCCTTAAAGTTCAGATCTTCTTCTGATAATAATATTGATGAATATTGTCCGATATCTACATAACCAACAACTTTATTCTGAACTTTAATCGCAAATCTATTTGTTGTATATACTCCGCTATTTTGCGTTGGCATTGAACTTAAATGTATATTATTTTTTATATCATTTGCATTCATACCCCATATGGTCTTTTCATTACTATCAAGCAAGGTTAAGCAATAATTGCCCATATAGGCTTCATGCATTAATTCAATTCCAGAGCTTTCATCCCACTTACCATCTCTTTTATATATCTCTTCAAAATAAGATACAATTCTCTCGTACCGTTTATTTTGAGTATCTAACATATAGTCATTAAATTTTTTGTTTATGGTAATATTTACAAAGGTTATAATAAGTAAAATTGCTATTATTGAACATATAACAAATAAAATACTTAATCTTTTTCTTATACTCTGCACTAATTTTCACCACCAAATTTATAACCTACCTTCATCACTGTGATGATATACCTAGGTTTTTTAGTATCTTCTTCTATTTTCTTACGTATATTTTTTATGTGAACGTCAATGGTTCTATCATAACCATCAAAATCTTCTCCACCTATTTTATCAATTAATTGCTCTCTTGTTAAAACTTTTCCTTTATTTATTGCTAATGAATACAATATATCAAATTCATTAGGAGTGAAAGATACCTCTTCTCCTTTTAGCTTTACAGACCTTTTTTCATAATCAATGCTTAAATTGCCATCATCAAAACATAGGTTTGTGTCTTCTTCAACTGTTAATATAAGTCTTCTAAAAAGTGCATTTACTCTTGCTGTAAGTTCTCTAGGACTAAAAGGCTTAACTAAATATTCATCTGCCCCTATATTTAGCCCCTCAATTTTTTGATTTAATTCTCCCTTGGCTGTAAGCATAAATATATATACTTGAGATTCTTCCCTTATTTTCTTACAGATTTCTTCTCCACTTATATCAGGAAGCATTAAATCTAAGATTATAAGTTTAAAATCTATAGTTTTAAATAACTCCAGTCCCTTAAGCCCACTTGCCACGCAATAAACCCTATAACCATCCTTCTCCAGATATGCTTTTAACACTTCTGATACTTTTTCTTCATCCTCTATAATTAATATGTTATTCATATAATTTCCACCTCAAAATTTTTAGGAATAATACTTATTATACCAATAACTTTTAAAGATATTGTGAAGATTTAAAATAATAATAATAATATATCTTATATTATAATAAGCCACTAAAGTATTTTAATTAACCTTAGTGACTTAAACTAATTATTCTTTCTTTATTCCATCCCAATATCTTTTAATGCTTCCTTCAAATTTGTTTTCACCAGCTTCATAATACTTTGCATCTTTTAAACTGTCAGGTAAGTATTGCTGCTCTATATAATGATTAGGGTAACTATGAGGATACTTATATTCTATTCCTCTTCCTAAGGATGCAGCACCTGCATAATGAGCATCTTTTAAATGAATAGGTACATCTCCTACTTCTACATTATCTAAATCCTCTAACGCTCTTCCTATGGCCATAACTGCGGAATTAGATTTTGGAGCAGTTGCAAGTAAAATAGTTGCTTCTGCTAATGGAATCCTTGCTTCCGGAAATCCAAGCATTTGAGCACTATCTACACAAGCCTTAACTATAGAAATACCTTGTGGATATGCTAACCCAATATCTTCCGCCGCAATAACCATTAATCTTCTACATATAGAGATTAAATCTCCCGCCTTAACTAATCTAGCTAAATAATGAATTGCTGCATCCGGATCACTTCCGCGAATAGATTTTTGAAATGCACTTAATATATCATAATGGGAATCCCCATTAATATCATAATTTAATATCTTCTTTTGAACAGAATCTGCTGCTACTTCCCTATCAATTAGTATTCTTCCTTCTCTATCTGGATTAGTTGAATAAAGTGCTACTTCTAAGCCATTAATAGCTTTTCTTACATCTCCATTTGAAGAATCTCCTAAAAATTCATAAGCCTCATCTGTAATTTCAATTTTAACACCATGGTAATCTTCTTCGGCAAGTACTCTTGCTCTTTTTAATGCCTCAATTATATCATCTTTCTCTAGAGGCTTAAATTCAAAAATTGTGCTTCTGCTTAATATCGCCTTGAATATATAATGAAATGGATTCTCTGTAGTAGATGCAATTAATGTTATTCTTCCATCCTCTATAAACTCTAATAAAGACTGTTGCTGCTTCTTATTGAAGTTTTGAATCTCATCTAGATATAATACTACCCCAGACGTACCCATTAAGGTATCTAAGTCTGCTACAATTTCTTGAATATCCTTTAATGATGCATTAGTAGCATTTAATTTATAAAATCTTTTATTGGAAGTTTCAGCTATAATATTTGCTACAGTAGTTTTCCCTACTCCAGGTGGTCCATAAAATATCATATTAGAAATTCTATTACTTTTAATTATTCTACTTAAAATCTTACCTTCTCCAAGTATGTGCTTTTGTCCAAAGACTTCATCAATTTTCCTAGGTCTAACCTTGTCAGCTAAAGGTTTATACATCAAAACCCCTCATTTCTTTATCTAGTTAAGTAAATTATAAAACAAATCTTTTATTTTCGGCAACTAAAGAAATGCTAAATAATAGTTCGACTATAATCATAATTGCGGCTAAGATATACGGAGGAAAATTATTTCCTAAAATCAATGCAATAATAGGTATTATTATAGAAAATATCATATAACTTTTTGATTTATATAACCAGCTATATGGAAGCAAATGTGCACCAAATATCATTGCGATTACCATTAACATTTTCTCTGGAACTGTTGGATAAACCCACATGGCAATAAGTAAATATAGTATTTGATTCAATGAAAATAGAACCCCTAGTTTGGTTAGTGGATTATCTTTATTTTGAAAATCTACTTTAATAATCTTTGAAACAAAAAATGCTAATGGTAAAAGTGGTGCTGTACAACAAAAGGTTAATAGATTTTTCGTTAAAATTGGTAAACTAGATAAATGTATAAATAGTAAAGCCCCCCAAATAAAAACGGATGCTATAATAAAATGTAATCCCTTCTTCTGCTTAATGCTACAATCTTCTCTTAACTCTTCTAAATTCATCAAGTATCCCCCTTATATTATTTAAACCATTCTTCTTTTAATAATCTGTATTCTACTCTATCTAAAAGCTGAAAATTTAATAACACATGTTGTTTAAACTCAGCTTCCTTAATCATTCCTAATTTTTTCATCACTTTTTCAGAACCTACATTTTCTGTTACACATCCAGTTTCAATTTTAATTATATCTTCTTGACTAAAGGCATAACTTATAACTTCTCTAGCTGCTTCTGTTACAAATCCTTTTCCCCAAAACTTAGGTAATATAAAATACCCTAAGTTTACTACCTTCCCCTTCAACGAATTGATAGTTATTGTATATCCTATCTCTCCAACATATTCATTGGTGGCTTTAATTATTATCCCAAAGAAAAACTTAGCTCTATTTTCTAAATTTGCCTCCTTAATTGCTTCGTACAGATTTTCCATAGATTCATCTAGAGTGTGTGTTTTAATTTCAGGTAAATAATACATAGCTTCATCATTTGAAATTAAGCTATGTAGTGAATTTATATCCTCTTCTATATGATCTCTTATTATCAATCTTTCTGTTTCTAGTTTTATCATAATATTTTTATTCCTAATCTATTTTCTTGCTATAAAAAAGAACCTTGGAAATCTAAAAATGATATTTCCACTTTTCTGTGTTGGATATTCCTCAACTACTCTATCATAAATATCCTTCTCAAAAGCTTCTTTTTTCTCGTCTGAGAGTTCATCTAAGTATGGTCTTAATCCAGTTCCCCTATACCACTCTATTATCTCCTTATGGGATTTTAAGTTGTGAAAGTATATAGTTTCCCAAATTGAAAACTCAGAAGAGATTTCTGATAATAAATCAAAATATTCTCCTTGCGTTAAATTGTAGAAAATTCTATGATTTTTAAATTCGTCTTTCCACTTTTTATTTGTTGATACCTCTTCAATTATGTTATGAATTGGCTCATTATAATTCATTGGTGTTTGTACTGCTAATACACCGCCTTTTTTAATCAACCCAATAAGATTTCTTAAAAGTTCATTATGATTAGGAATCCATTGTATACATGCATTAGAAAACACAATATCAAAATCATCACCAAGTTTTGATAAATCTTTACTTGCATCACATATTTTGAAATCTATTTCTGGATAATCTCTTTGTGCAGCCTCTATCATATTTGAAGAACTATCAATTCCCAAAATATATGAATCATGAAATCTTTCTTTTAAAACTTTTGTACTATTACCAGGCCCACAACCTATATCGATAATTTTTCTAGGATTATTAACCATAATTCTATTAACTAAATCAATTGCTGGTTGTGTTCTTTCATTTTTAAACATTAAATACTGATTTGAATTCCAATCTACCATAATGTCGCCCCCAATTTTATAACTTCTTATTTACTACTTTCTTTTACCGTGCCATTTCTTTATATCTACTTTCAGCAGCATTAATTGCTTCTATTCCTGCTTTGCATAAGGCATTGATTCCCTCATAGTTAAATATCCTTCTAATCCCTTAGGAGAATATTTAGATAATACATCTGCAAATGGTGGGTTCCACTTTAATTCTTCTTTATAATATTTAGTATGTTATCATGACTTTTCATATCTTAACTCCCATTCTTCCTTTGATATCCCCATATCATATAGATTCCAATAGCCATTTGATGCTTTTCTTGAGTTCTCCATAAACTTTTCTTTCTTAAACCCTACTTTCTCATAGCATTTAATGGCTCGTATATTAAAATCAAATACACCAAGTGTTATTTTCTTAAACCCCATTTCTTCAAATCCAATTCTCAAAACTTCATTTAATGCTTTTGCTCCAATTCCTTTTCCTCTGACTTTTTCTTCTCCAATTAAAAACCTACATACTCTTCCTACTTTATTTACTTTATCTGTTTCTCTAAGCTCTATGGTTCCAATTACTTCATCCCCGTCCCCAATTATTTTATATATAAAAGCATTTGAGTCTTTCCTTTGAACTTCATTAAAATAATGGTCTTCTATCTGAACAATAGTTATGGGATAAGTATAGGACGGTCCTGCCCATTGTAATAAAAAGTCTCCGGATTTATCTTTATTCCAGTCTACAATTTTATAAAAATCATCTTTATTCATCAATTCAAGCTTCATAATATTTGACTCCCTATTCACCCAATTTCCTTTTTAAATCGGATACATATATGCCCTGCATCTTATTTAAATTCATAAATATGTATGACAATAATGCTATTATTGGATTTTTTATAAATATATTTTCCTTAAAAATTATCTTTGTTCCACCATTTTCAACTTCAAAAAAATAACCTGTCCAAAAACCAGTAAACATTTTATTTTCCATATTAAACTCATATTCTTTAAATTCTCGCTTCTTTGTTATTTTAAATCTTGTAGATGTACCTTTTTTGTTATATTCAATAAATTCCTTACCATTGTTAAATATTTCAATTCCTTCAATGTCACTTCTCCATTTAAAATCCCTATTATTCGTTACTACATTCCAAACAGATTTAACATCTGAACTTAAATATGCAATAATTTCAGATTTACGTTCTCTCATAAATACCCCCCTAATTTATATAAACAAAATTGATCTTTAAGTAACCTTAATTAAAAAATCAACTTATTTAAATTATATATAAATACAAAACTTAATTCAAATTTTTAACATAATTATTAAATTGTTTCCTTGTAAAATATTGAAATAAGTTTTTTTATATTATATAATAAGTTAAAGTAAATTAGTTGGGGTGTTTGTTATGGAAATTTCAAAATCTAAGCAATTATTAAAATGTCTATTTGCTGGTATTGTATGGTTTCTTATTGCTATTGGTATAGGTTATCTAATTATACGTTTTACAGGATATAGTTTTAAAGATGTTCTTTTTATGGAGGGAATTCTATTAATAATTATCGGTGCACTGTCATCTATAGGCGGCAATCCTATGGGCTTATCTCTTCAATCTATGGGACAGGTAAATTCTCAATATGTAAGCAATGCAAATCTTGAAGTTACAAAAAAAGAAAAAAATAGTTATAGTGTTAAAACTACATTAAGCTTTGGAATAAGTATGATAGCTTTGATTATTGGTGGAGCCTTTTCTATACTTCTAAGTTTTGTTATTTAAATTTTAAATATAAAACAACCCCAAAAGGTATTACTCCTTTTGGGGTTATTTTTATTTAACTAAACAAAGTTCTATCACTAAGACCATCTTTAAGATGGACTTTTTCAAATAAACCAATTAATTTATCTGTATCTAAAGATGCTTTTTCTTCGCCTTCTACATCTATAACCACATTACCCTCATGCATCATAATTAGCCTATTACCTGATGAAATAGCATGATTTAAATTATGAGTAACCATTAATGTAGTAATTCCTTTTTCTTTAACTATATCTCTTGTTATCTCCATAATCTTTTCAGAAGTTTTAGGATCTAATGCTGCAGTATGCTCATCTAACAATAAGAGTTTTGGATTTGACATAACTGCCATTAATAGTGTTAATGCTTGTCTTTGGCCTCCTGACAAAAGTCCTACCTTGGTATGAAGTTTATCCTCAAGTCCTAAGTTTACTTTCTTAAGAAGTTCTTTGAAATATCCTTCTCTTTTTTTATCTATTGCAAAGGTTAGTCCAAATTTTCTTCCCTTATTATCTGCCATAGATAAATTTTCAAGAATTGTCATGTTAGGTGATACACCCATAGAAGGACTTTGATAAACCCTTCCAATAAGCTTAGACCTTTTATATTCAGGGAAATTAATCATTTCCTTATTATCGATAATAATTGAACCTGAATCTCCATCTAAACTTCCACCAACTAGGTTCAAAAGAGTACTCTTACCAGCGCCATTAGATCCTATTATAGCTACAAAATCTCCTTCATTTACTTCAAAGTTAAAGTTTTCGAATACACTATGCTCATTTACAGTATTCTTATTAAAAATCTTACATAGATTCTTGACTGCTAACATTCAGAACGGCACCACCTTTCATTGATTTCTTCCTTTTAAAAATCAAACCTTTATTGTTAATAGTTAATGCAATAATAACAATTAATGCTGTCACTAACTTTAAATCATTTGGTGATAATCCTACCTGTAGTGCTATAGCAACCACAGATTTATAAACGATAGCTCCAAAGATAGCTAAGGTAGTTATCTTAATAAAACTTACCTTTTTAAGAACTGATACACCAATAATTACAGATGCTAACCCCATAACTACTGTACCTGTCCCCATACCTACATCTGAGAACCCTTGATATTGTGCTGTTAACGCTCCTGCTAATGCTACTAAGGCATTAGAGATCATAAGGGCTAATATTTTTACATTGTCTGAATTTATTCCTAATGAAGTAACGACTTGTTCATTATCTCCAGTTGCAATTAATAAAAATCCTCTTTTTGTTTTTAAAAAAAGATCAATTGCTAATTTTGCTATAATCACAAAAATCAATATGATTATTATTGGTGCAAAATTTAAATTTCCAATCATAAGCTCTTTTTCTTTAAAAATATTCTTGAATGTAAAAAGTGGAATATTTGACTTTCCCATAATTCTTAAATTCATAGAATAGAGACTTATCATTATAAGTATACCTGAAAGTAAACTGTCTATTCTCAATTTAACGTGTAATATACCTGTGAAAAATCCTGCTACTGCTCCTGCTGCTAAGGCTATAAATACAGATAATATTGGATCCATTCCCCTTGATAAAAGTGCTGCACAAACTGCAGCACCTAAAGGGAACGACCCATCAACGGACATATCCGGGAAATCCAATATTTTGTATGTTATATAAACACCAATTGATACAAGGGAAAATAAAAACCCTTGTTCTAATACATTAAGTACTAAAGACATTAATTAACGCCTCCAGTTACCTTTTCAGCATCCTTTAAAATATCATCTGGTATTGTTATTCCTAATTTCTTAGCAGCATCAGTATTTATTGTAACTTTTAAATCAGTGAAGTATCCAACTTCTATATCTTGTGGCTTTTTACCACCTAAAATATCTGCAGCTTTATAACCTGCTTGTTTACCTAATTCATAATAATCAATTCCTGCTGTAACTAGTCCACCTTTTTCTACTACTGCAGATTCTGCTCCAAATATAGGAACCTTCTTTTCAAGACATCTTTTTCCTACTAGATCATAAGAAGACGCAATAGTATTATCTGTTGGTGTATATAGTACATCTATAGAACCTAAAATTGAGTTTAAACTTTGATCAATATCATTTACGCTAGTAACCCCAGCTTCTTTAACAGTTAGTCCAACTTTTGCTGCTTCTTCTTTTAAGGTTTTTACTTGAACCATTGAATTAGCTTCTGAAGTATTATATATAACTCCTACAGTTTTTGCATTTGGGAGTATTTTCTTTAAATATTTAATCTGGTCACCAATTGAAACATAATCTGATGTTCCAGTAACGTTTGTACCAGGTTTTTTAGCATCCTTAACTAAACCAGCATCTACAGGGTCTGTAACTGCTGTAAAAACAATTGGAATATCCTTAGTTGAATTATACGCTGCTTGCGCTGTTGGTGTTGCAATAGCTAAGATTAAATCTTTTTTATCGCTTACAAATCCTTGCGCGATAGTATTTGCCGTAGAAATATCTCCTTGGGCATTTTGATAGTCAACAGTTATATTTTTACCATCTTCATACCCTTTTTCTTTAAGAGCATCTAAAAAACCCTTTCTAGCAGAATCCAATGCAGGATGTGCAACTATTTGTGTAATTCCAATTTTCTTTTTTGCTTCTTCTTTTTTGCCGCAAGCAACTAATGATGTAACTGCCAATAGTGAGCATAAAATTAGAGCAATTTTCTTCTTTCCTACCATACTTCCATCTCCTTTTTAATTTTACAAATAAAATAAAGTTATAATTAATATTTATCAATAATTTACTACAAATTCTACTAAACAATACAACATAACTACTGATTTATTGATAATATATCATTTAAAATATATTATCATACTTCACACTTTTTGTAAATAAAATAATGCCCATAATTTCTTACATTATGGGCATTATTTCTTCCAAAACTTACATTCTATTATTCCAAATATTAATTTATATTACCTTGGTATTGCTCTGTGTCCAAGTCCAATTACAACTTCATTTAAATGAAGTAATCCTATACTTAAAAATATACAGACACTTAAATGTTCACCAGCAGTTGCAATACCAATTTTTCCGCCAATATTTTGACTGCTGGCCTTTGCAGATACCTCCATTATAGCATCCCTACAAGCTCCTATCACTGCTCCTTCATGCAGATGTTCATCTCTTATTAACCCACATCTTTTTGAGGCAACTAAGGCTCTTTCTAATATTTTTTGTATTGAGCTATTAATATTTCCTCCAATATCAACTGCACAAACTTTTGCTCCTAATTTTTCAAATTCTTCTCTTAACTTACCTTCTTCATCTCTAGCTGAAATAGCCATTCTTGTAGCAAACTTTGCTACTTGTACACTATCCATATTAACCCTCTTTTCTTCTGATGTACTAATGTTAGTATATCAGAAATTATGATTTTAGATTAGTACTTTTGACTCTTTTTCTTTATTCTAATTCACAATTATTAAGCACGCCTTTAGCAAATTGAATAATAATGAAGGAAACTAATACATTCCAAATTAAGAAAGAACAATATATTGCATAGTGACCTAAGAAGCTAAGAGTATTTGATATTACTACCGCAGCAATTATTCCTGGTAAAATATATACAAAAATACTTACCATCATTAAAATTCCTTTTAGAGAGTTAGAAGCTAAACTACCAAATAATCTATAGTTGAGTACACCTCCATAAATAAATACAAATCCAAAGGATACGTAAACTGCTATACATAATATTATTTCAAAAGGATTTGCGAGTAACAACACTCCTGCAAGTAGGAAACTCAATGTTCCATCTACAAGAAACTTAAAAGAGGATGCTAGAGTTGCCCAAAACACCTTACTTTCTTGAGTATCTGGAATCAAAAATATATATGGTTTTGACATTTCCGTGTGAATCTTTGTTCCAAAGGAACTTATGGCTGAAAGATAAGCATAAAAATATAGTAATGGTGTTATTTCACCAACATGCATAAACTTCCCAAAGATAAATGCACATACAACCATAAAACCTGTATACAAATTTATTACCCCGAAACCAGTTTTTCTATATTCTAAAAGATGTCTATAGAAAATAGCCTTTCCATAGGAAGCAGTATATTCTGAATCTATTTTCCTTATCTTTCTTTTACCCTTTCTACCATATTGAAATTCCTTTGCATTTATTTGCTTGGTTTTTAATTTTAAAGCATCTTCTTTAAGCTGAGCATCATCTAATACATCCTCATAATAATCAAGTTTCATATAATAAAGTATAGTTAATATAACTCCAATTAATAAGATGTTTAGTGTCAAATATACGAAGAATATACTGTTTATACCTACTATAGATTCATATATCATACCTTTATACCATCCAACTAAAGGTATGTAATTAATAATATCATTATTATAAATTCCAACTACTATTTCTAATGCTTTAGATTTATCCGGTAGTATTTTTATTCCTGTGAATAAAACTATAATAACTGCAATTCCCTTAAATAAATATGATAGTATATTTTTAAGGCTTGGATAAATAGAACATAGACTATATAAGAAAATGGATATTACTGTTACTGTAATAAAAAATAATCCTATCGTAACTAATAGCCCTACTATTCCTGCACCAGTGATACCTAAATTAACCCTTAAGTTGGGTATCTGATATAATAAGAACACCATGAAAAACAACGTAGAAGATATACTTTTAATAAATTCATAGATTAACATATTTTGTGGTCTTATTGGAGCAGTAAATGCAAAATTTACATCACTCATGTAAAAATGTGACGACCTTTTATTTAGGCCATTAATTAATGCTAGTAGTAAAATTCCAATTATTCCTATTGTACCAAACGCTACAATATATTTAGCGGATATATTACTTGGGATATTCCTACTCCCTCCTTTGGCTGAAACTACAAAGGTAAATATTAGAAATCCCACAATTATAATCATGGGTATTAACTTTGAAGGCTTCTTTCTTAGGTCTAAAATAAAGTTAATAAGAGATTTTCTTAATAAATATATTAGCGCCTTCATTTAGTTACCCTCCGTAAACTCAAAGAAAATGTCTTCTAAACTTTCCTTCTCCAACTGGAATTCATTTTTAGATTTTGATAAAACAATCTCTCCATTCTTCATTAATATTATTCTATCCCATAACTCCTCAACACTGTCTAGTAAATGCGTGCTTACTATAATAGTCACTCCTTGATTTTTTAATTCAAGTAAGTGATTTTTAAGTTCTTTAATCGCTTTAGGATCTAATCCTATTAATGGCTCATCAAATAAAATCACCTTAGGATTAGTTAATAATGCACACATTATGCTTACTTTTTGCTGCATCCCTTTTGACAACTCTTGTCCTAACTTTTTTCTCTTATCAGTCATATCAAATTTTTCTAGTAACAGCTCCGCATGCTCTTTATAATTTGATATACCATAAGCTTTAGCAATAAAATGCAGATGTTCATCTACTGTTAATAATGGATACATGGAAGGGATTTCTGGAACATAATTAAAAAGTCTTTTTCCCTCAATAGTCTTATTATTCTTTCCACATATGGTTATTTTTCCTTCGTATCTCAAAAGTCCTGCAATTGATTTAATTATTGTTGATTTTCCTGCACCATTAGGGCCAACTAAAACTGCTATTTCCCCTTCTCCTACTTTAAAATCAATATTTTTGATTGCCACGAACTTACCATATTTCTTTGTTAGGTTGTTAATCTCAATCATCTTATACCTCCATAAATACCATAACTTATTATTAAAATATTTCTACATATTTCCTATAATTTACATAGTGACATTATATCACACTTGCTACTTTTTTAGTAAATATTTATAGTTTTTGCCATATCTAAATAAGGTATTTACAAATCCAAAGACAACTTGTATACTGGTGTATATACACTTGAATTATAGGAGGAATACTATGCAATCTAAAATTAAAAATATGATTTATGCAGCATTACTTATAGCAATATCTATTATAATTCCTTTATACTTTGGATTTTTAAAGGTTGTAATTGGTCCATTCACAGCTACTATAGCTTCGCATGTACCATTATTTATTGCAATGTTAATTAGCCCGGCAGTTGCATTAGCTGTTGGTCTTGGATCAGCCCTTGGTTTCTTTATAACTTCACCATTAGTTATTGCAGCAAGAGCATTAATGCATACTGTCGTAGGTGGTGTTGGAGGATACTTAGTTAAGAGAAATGTTCCATTCAAATATGTTATTTTAATTACTGCTCCAATCCATGGAACTTTAGAAGCTCTTGCAGTAATTCCATTTGGATTTACAGTATATAAGGTTTTAATAGTGGTTGGTGTAGGAACAATAATCCATCACTTTGTTGATGGTGCAATTTCAGTAGCTCTAGCTAAAGCACTTTCTAAAAGTTCAGTATTGAATTTAGATAATAAAAAAGGAACTGCAGCCTAAAATTAATAAATAATTACTAATACATATCAAAACAGGAGTTTTTAAGCTTCTGTTTTTTTATTTATTTATTTCTTATTTTAATCTAATATTTTCAATCATTTTGTTACTATTTTATTTTGTCCTATTGGTTAATTTGCATTACTTATGTTATAATCAAGCTGTTATTACTTAGAAAAGGGGAACTAATGATGTTAGTATACGTGATTCTTGTAGCACTTCTACTTTTTGATGTTTACAATGTTTATAAAGGAAAGAAAAGTAAAGACGATTTTTTAAAGCTTTCTTTAGCACCATTGCTTGAATTATTGGCATTAATGGCGCTTTATGACCTAGGTTACATAAATCAGATTACTGCTGGTGTTTTAATTATCCCAATAGGAGCTTACTATTTCTATCAATCAAGTAAAAAGAGAAGAGAAAAAAAATAAAAATTTAAAGGTGCATTTCAATGATTTATTTATCATTAAAATGCACCTACTTTTATCTCTAATAAAAATTTCCCATTGCTCTAAACTTATTATAACGAGCTTCTAATAGTTCTTCTGTATTCATTTCTCTTAATGCTTCAAGCTCAGGAAGTATTTTTCTTTTTAATCTCCAAGCCATTTTCTCAGGATTAATATGTGCTCCTCCAATTGGCTCTCTTATAACTTTATCTATGATTCCAGAATCTAATAATTCTTGTGCAGTTATTCCCATTACTTCTGCCGCCTCTTTAGAACGACTAGCATCTTTCCATAGAATTGATGCAAATCCTTCAGGTGTAAGTATAGAATAAATAGCATTTTCAAGCATGAATACTCTATCTCCAACTCCTAATGCTAATGCTCCTCCACTTCCACCTTCCCCTATAATCACAGAAATTATAGGTACTTTTATATCAAACATTTCTTGAAGATTTTGAGCAATTGCATATCCTTGGCCTCTTTCTTCTGCACCAATACCTGGATAAGCCCCAGGAGTATCTATTAAGCAGATGATAGGTCTCTTAAACTTTTCTGCCTGTTTCATTAATCTAAGAGCTTTTTTGTACCCCTCTGGATTAGGCATACCAAAGTTTCTTTCAATATTTTCCTTGGCATTATTTCCTTTTACTATTCCAATAATGGTTATATTTATACCTTCAATTTCACCGATTCCTCCAACTACTGATTTATCATCCGCAAAGGCTCTATCTCCATGAAATTCTATAAAACTATCACATATGTTGTTTATATAATATAAGGCATTAGGTCTATCTTGCTTTCTTGCAATCTCAACTCTTTCCCAAGCCGTTAGTTTTTTAATAGGCTTTCTCTCCATTTACTTCACCTCATGCAGTTTCAGTATTTTTGAAAGGGTTTCTTTAAGTTCTTTTCTATTTATAATGCTATCAATAAATCCCTTTTCTAATAGAAACTCTGCTCTTTGAAAATTCTTAGGAAGTTCTTGATTAATTGTATTTTCAATTACTCTTCTTCCTGCAAAACCTATAAGTGTACCTGGTTCACTAAGGATAATGTCTCCTTCCATTGCAAAGGATGCAGTAACCCCTCCTGTAGTAGGATCAGTTAAGAATGCAATATATAGTAAGCCTTTTAATGAATGTCTCTTAAGAGCACCACTTATTTTTGCCATTTGCATAAGAGAGAATATTCCCTCTTGCATTCTCGCTCCACCTGAAGTAGTAAAAATGATTAAAGGTAGAGATTCTTCTGTAGCTAGCTCTATTAATCTAGTTATTTTTTCTCCAACTACAGTTCCCATGCTTCCCATCATAAAATTAGAGTCCATAACCCCAATTGCAACCTTCATGCCATCTATTTTACAAGTTCCAGTTATAACTGCTTCTTTTATAGATGCTTTTTCTTCGGCTTTAACTAACTTTTCCTTGTACCCTTCAAAGTTTAGTGGATCCACACTAGTAATATCACCAAAAAACTCTTCAAAGGTTCCTTCATCTGCCACTAAGTTAAGTCTATACTTTCCATCTATTCTAAAGTGATAGTTGCACTTATTACATACTCCAATATTTTTTTCAACATCTTCATTATAAAGAATTGCCCCACAATCTGGACACTTACACCACATACCATCAGGTATAGTTGGTCTTACTTCACTTGCTTTAATCTTTCCTTTTTCATCTTTTTTAATTGGTACTGATGAAACAGTGATATAGGTTCTCTTTTTAAGTAGCCCCTCTAGCATTATTCAATCACCAACTTTTCTTTTAAGAATGAAGTATCAAAATTTCCTTTAACAAAATCCTCATTCTCTAATATATCAAATTGAAAATCAATATTATTACTTACTCCACCTATAGCAAATTCACCAAGTGCTCTTTTCATTCTCATTATCGCTTCTTCTCTTGTTTTACCATGAACGATTAGTTTTCCAATCATTGAATCATAGCAATGAGGAATCTTATATCCTCCATATATAGCTGAATCTACTCTTACACCAAAACCACCTGGAAATATAATTTGTTCAATAGTGCCAGGACATGGTCTAAAACCTTGGCTTGGATCTTCTGCATTTATTCTACATTCAATAGCATGGCCTTTTATTACAATATCTTCTTGGTTAAAATCTAATGGGATACCATAAGCTATTTTAATTTGCTCTTTTACTAAGTCTATCCCTGTAACCATTTCTGTAATTGGATGCTCAACTTGAATTCTAGTGTTCATCTCCATAAAATAGAAATTTTTATCCTTATCAACTAAAAACTCAATTGTTCCTGCATTTTTATAATTTACAGCTTCAGCTGCCTTTACTGAGATTTCTCCCATTTTAGCTCTTAATTCTTCATCTAAAATTAATGATGGAGCTTCCTCAATAACTTTTTGGTTTTTTCTTTGAATTGAACAATCTCTTTCTCCAAGATGAACTACTTTTCCGTGCTCATCTGCAAGAATTTGAAATTCTATATGTTTTGGTCCTTGTATATATTTTTCAATATATAGTCTGTCATCGCCAAAACAAGTTAAAGCTTCAGCCTTTGCAGTATTATATCCATTTAAGAATTCGTCTTTATTAAAGGCTATTCTTATTCCTCTTCCACCACCGCCGGCAGCAGCTTTTATCATAACTGGATATCCTATTTCTTCTGCAATTTCTAAAGCATGATTTTCATTTTCTATTATTCCTTCAAATCCTGGCGTTATAGGAACTCCTGCTTTTCTCATAGTTTCCCTCGCAACAGCCTTATTTCCCATAAGCTCAATTGCTTCATAATCTGGTCCTATAAACTTTATATTACATTCAGCACACATTTTCGCAAACTTTGCATTCTCTGAAAGAAAGCCAAAGCCAGGATGAATTGCTTCTGCACCTGTTAAAACGCAAGCGCTTAGAATATTTTGTATATTTAAATAACTATCTTTCGCAGCTGCTTTACCTATACAAACAGCTTCATCAGCTAATTGAGTGTGTAGTGCATCTTTATCTATTTCAGAATATACTGCTACAGATTTAATTCCTAACTCTCTACAAGCTCTAATGATTCTTACTGCTATTTCTCCTCTATTTGCTATTAGTATTTTCTTAAACATACTCTCACCTATCCTATTGCAAAGAGAATTTCTCCTTGACATGCTATTTTCCCATCTACTTTAGCAGTTCCTTTTCCTATTCCTATCGGGCCTTTAACTTTTATTATTTCAATTTCTAATTCTAATTTATCTCCAGGAACAACTTTTCTCTTATATCTTACCTTATCTATGCCTGCTAGGAAAGCAGTTTTTCCTTTAAATTCTTCTTTACTTAATATTGAAACTGCTCCCATTTGTGCTAAAGCTTCTATCATTAATACTCCAGGCATAACAGGTTCTTCCGGAAAATGTCCTTGGAAAAACTCTTCATTAGCTGTTAAGTTTTTATAACCTTTAGCTCTAACTCCTGGTTCTAATTCCTCAACTCTATCTATTAATAGAAATGGATATCTATGTGGTATAATTTCTCTTATTTCTTTTACACCTAACATCTTAATCCCTCCTAATTCTAAATAACGGTTGACCAAACTCAACCATGCTTTCATTTTCAACTAATATTTCAAGAACTTCTCCACTTACTTCACTCTCAATCTCATTCATAAGCTTCATAGCTTCTATTATACACAAAGTATCACCTTGTTTAACTCTTTTTCCAACTTCAGCATAAGCTGGCTTATCTGGTGATGGAGACATGTAAAATGTACCTACTATTGGAGATTTCACAATATATCCCTCTTGAGCTGGTGCACTTATTATAGTTTCTTCTTTATTAACAATTGTAGTTTCTGAACTAGTAATATTAGCTACTGGAACTGGACTTGCAGCAGTTACTACTTCCTTTACTTCACTACTTCTTGTTGTTGATTTATCCATTTTTAAATAACAGTCATCTGTTTTGAATTCAAATAAAGCTAAATCAGATTCATTTATTAAATTAATAAGTTCTTTAACTTCTTCAATTTTCATATTGAGTTACTCCTAATCCCATTTTTTTATTAACAATGTTGCATTATGTCCACCAAATCCTAGAGAATTTGATAATGCATATTTTACATTTGCATTTTTCCCTTTATTAGGTACATAGTCAAGGTCACATTCCTCATCCTTAACCTTATATCCTATAGTTGGAGGAACAAAACTTTCTTCCATTGCTTTTATACAAACTATTGCTTCTACTGCTCCTGCTGCTCCAAGCAAATGTCCTGTCATAGACTTAGTTGAAGAAACTGGTATTTCGTAAGCTTTTTCACCAAATAATTTTCTTATAGCTAAAGTTTCAAATTTATCATTATATGGTGTTGATGTTCCATGAGCATTAATATATCCTACTTCTTCTGGCTTTATCCCCGCTTCATCTATAGCTAATTTCATTGCCTTCATTGCACCTTCTCCATCTGGTGATGGTGAAGTTATATGATATGCATCACAGTTTGATCCATAACCAACTATTTCTCCGTAGATTTTAGCTCCTCTATTTTGTGCATGTTCAAGGCTTTCAAGTATTAAGATACCTGCACCTTCTCCCATAACAAATCCACTTCTCTCTTTATCAAAAGGTATAGAAGCTCTATCCTTGTCATTTGTAGTATTTAATGCCTTCATGTTAGTAAAACCGGAAACCCCTGATTTTGTTATAGGTGCTTCTGTTCCACCTGCTATCATTATATCAGTATAACCATGCTTTATATTTCTATAAGCTTCTCCAATAGAATTAGTACCTGATGCACAAGCTGTTACAACTGATGTACATATAGCTTTTGCCCCAAATTTTATAGCAACATTTCCTGCAGCTATATTACCTATTGCCATAGGGATATATAGTGGTGAAACTCTTTTGTTTCCTTTTTCAAAAAGCTTGAAGAATTCTGTTTCCATGGTATTGTAACCGCCAATACCTGACCCTATTATAACACCTAATCTATCTCTGTCAACTTTATCTAAATCAAGTTTAGCATCTTTAATAGCTTCATCAGCTGCTACAATTGCAAACTGAGAAAATCTATCCATTCTTCTGCTTTCTTTCTTTTCCATTACTCCATCTGTAGTAAAATCATCTTTTACTTCTGCAGCAATCTTTACATCAAAATCACTTGTGTCAAATGCCTTAATAAAATCTATTCCGTTAACCCCATTTTTACAATTATTCCAAAAGTCTTGAGCATTATTTCCTATAGGAGTTACAGCACCCATCCCAGTTACAACTACTCTATTACTCATTATTTCCTCCTTACATCACCATTCCGCCATCTACATTTAACACTTGGCCTGTTATATATGAACTTTCATCTGATAATAAAAATGCTACTGCATTAGCTACATCTTCTGCCTGACCAAGTTTTTTTAATGGAAGTGTTTTAATCATTTCTTCCTTTATATTATCTTTTAAATCTTTTGTCATATCAGTTTCTATAAATCCTGGTGCAACAGCGTTTACTGTTATTCCTCTTGGACCTATTTCTTTTGCTAAAGATTTTGTCATTCCAATTATTCCTGCCTTTGAAGCAGCATAATTAACTTGACCTGCATTTCCTGCAATACCTACAACTGAAGAAATATTAACTATTCTTCCTGCTCTTGCTTTTAATAGTATTGGAGTAATTGCTTTTGAACAGTTAAATGCTCCTTTTAGATTTGTTTCAATTACTGCATCAAAATCTTCTTCTTTCATTCTAAGGATCAATGTATCTCTAGTGATTCCAGCATTATTTACAAGTCCGTATACTTCTCCAAAAATATTCTTTGCTTCATTAATTAAAAATTCTGCATCAGCATATTTGGATACATCAGCCTTTACTTTTTCTGCTTTTCCACCAGCATTAACTATTTCTGAAACCACTTCTGAAGCTTCAACTTCATTACCTCTATAGTTAACAATAACATTTGCTCCTAAAGCTCCAAGCTTTATAGCTATAGCCTTACCTATCCCTCTATTAGCACCGGTAACAATAATAGTTTTATCTTTAAGCATTTTAAATCTCCTTTAATCCTTCTAAAGTTTTTGATAAACTCTCTAAATTTTCTACATTGAATGTAGTAACTTCTCTATTAATCTTTTTAACAAAACTTGTTAAGGCTTTACCTGGACCTATTTCAATAAATACATTAAAGCCATCTTTTATCATATTATTTATTGTTTCTTCCCATCTTACAGAACTCATTAATTGTTTTCTTAGTACGTCCCTAACATCTTCATTATTTTCATAGATAGTACCTGTTAGGTTTTTATAAATAGCTAAATCTGGCGTATTTACTTCTATATTATTTAATTCACTTAAAAGCTTATCTCCAGCACCTTTAAGCATAGAACTATGAAAAGGAGCTGACACAGGTAATGGTAAAGCTCTGCCGCCTTTTCCTTTAATTAATTCAGCTGCTAATTCTAATGCTTGTTTTTCACCTGATATAACTATTTGTCCTGGGCAATTAAAGTTTGCCACCTCTACAACCCCAGTTTTTGAAGCTTCTTCAACTACTTCATTTACTGTAGCCTCATCTAATTTTAGAACTGCAACCATTCCACCAACACCTACTGGAACTTCTTCTTGCATAAATCTTCCTCTTTTTTTAACTAGAGGAATAGCATCTTCTAACTTAATTGCTTTTCCATAAACTAAAGCGGAATATTCTCCAAGACTTAATCCTGCTGCACCTTCCGCTTTAATCCCCTCTTCTTCAATAGCCTTTAAAATAGCTAGTGTTGTTGTTAAAATGGCTGGTTGAGTATTTTCAGTTTTGTTTAAATCCTCGACAGTACCACTAAAACAAAGTTCCTTAATATCAAATCCTACTAAAGCATTTGCTTTGTCATAAATCTCCATTGCTGAAGGATATTTTTCTGCAATATCCTTTCCCATTCCACTGTACTGAGCTCCTTGCCCTGCAAATATAAATCCTATTTTTTTCATACATATCCTCCTATTTAATAAGTCAGATATTCAATATTTTAAGTTTAACTATTGATTTATACATGCCAGAAAATCGCAAATTTCCTGCGATTTTCTAACAAATACAAACTAAGTTTCAAAATTAAAATCTTATATCTGACTTTAAATAAGTTTTATTTTATTATTAAGCTATTTTTGCTGTTACATAATCTACAGCATCTTTAACACTTTTAATATTTTCTGCATTTTCAAGTTGAATTCCAAACTCTTCTTCTAATTCAATTATTACTTGGAATAAGTCTAGTGAATCAGCACCTAAATCTTCAAATGTAGTTTCTAATTGAACCTTATCCTCTTCGATTGCTAATTGCTCACTTACTATCGCTCTTATTTTTTCAAATACCATTTAAATATCCTCCTAATTTATGATCTTACCAATTTAATATTAAGGCTCCAGAGGTTAACCCAGCGCCGAAACCTACTAAAATAATTTTATCACCCTTCTGCAATAATCCCTTTTCATCCATTTCATTTAGTACTAATGGGATAGTTGCTGAAGATGTATTACCATATCTTTCTAAGTTCATATAGAACTTTTCTATTGGTTCATTTATTTTTCTTGCAACATAATCTATAATTCTTACATTTGCTTGATGAGGAACTATATATTTAACCTCATCTAATGAAATATTAGTTTTTTCTAGTAATTTATTTATATTATCAACCATTACTCCAGTTGCAAATTTAAATACTTCTCTTCCATTCATTATTAATTTCTTATGTTTTATATTATCTTCTTCAGTAAATGGAGACTTAACATCTAATGCACCACATGATAGTGAACTACCTTTGCTTCCATTAGAGCTTGTTGCTCCAGCTATTATACCTTCAGTTTCTGATCTTGTTATTATAGCTGCTCCAGCACCATCACCAAACAACACTGCTGTTGATCTATCCTCCCAATCTAGGAGTTTAGATAATACTTCTGATCCTATAACTAAAGCATTGTTATACTCTCCGGTTTTAATCATTGAACTAGCAACAATACATCCATAAACAAAACCTGAACATGCTGCATTAAGATCAAAGCATGTAGCATTTACTGCTCCTAATTTATCTTGAACTATACAACTTACTGATGGGAAAAACATATCTGGTGAAACTGTAGCTACTATTATTAAATCAATGTCTTCTGCCTTCAAACCACTTTTTTCTAATGCATTTTTTCCTGCTTTATAAGCTAAATCTGAGCAGTCCTCATTTTTTGAAATTCTTCTTTCTTTAATTCCTGTTCTTGTACTTATCCACTCATCTGATGTATCCATGATTTTGCTTAAATCTTCATTTGTTACGATATTTTCAGGTGCATAAGCTCCAACAGAAAGAAACTTACTATATATCATTTATTTCTCCTTTTTATAAGTCATTTTTTTCCTTGAAAAATTTTGATAACTTGCTTAAAGATGTTACTAGTATTTCCTCTTCAGCTGGTTCTAATCCATCAACTATATCTTTAATCATATCTCCATGAAACTTTTCATGAAGTCTATAGGCAAGCTTCCCTTTTTTAGTTAATTGAACCTGAACTACTCTTCTATCTGTTTCAATTCTATTTCTTTCTACATATCCTTTTTTAATAAGCTTATTGATCGCTGTAGTAAGAGTTCCTAATGTAATCTTTAAATCTGCTGCTACTTCAGACATATTCCTTGCTGTATACATACCAATTGCTTCAATCGTATGTATTTCAGTTACAGATAAATCATTAAGCACACCATTTTTTAAAGTTTTTTGTTCAATTACAAGAATATCATTAAATATTTTAACTAAGAGCTCATTTATTACCTGCTCTATACGATTCATCTAGTCTCTCTCCTTTACTAAGCTCAAGTAAGTTTATTAATTCTGGAGTTAAATACTTTGATTGTCAAATCATTTTATTTGATAATCAAAATATACTACAGAAAATTTCCATTGTCAATGTACTTTTTGTTAATTAAGCATAAAACTAACATATTATGTAATAGGATAAGAAAGCAATAGTTTCTATCCTATTACACTCTTATTTATCCTAATATGCTTTTACAATTTCACCAAAGTATAACATATGATAATCATCATCACCATAGAAGTTTTTAACCATATCTTCTGTTAATGATTCTTTATCTAGTAATTGCTTGAATAATATTTTACATTCAAAATATTTTCCACAACCTTCTACAACTGGTGCTGAAACCTCGCTGCTTTCTTTGTATTTAATCCACCCTTCAGCTTCTTTATCAAACTCTCTCCCTGACTTAGATCCACATAATCCTAGGGCTTCTTTTAAATCTCCATCATAAGGGATGCTTATTGTAAAGTTATCACTTTTTTCTAGAAGACTATACGTATATCTTGAAAGTCTAACTAAAGTCATAAATACTGGTCTTCTATGCATGTATCCAATTGAACCCCAGCTAATAGTCATTGTATTTGCTTTTCCATCTGCTTTTGCGGTTAAGAAAGCACCTTTTTTATAAAGATTGTCTAAAGCCTTTTCTAGATCTTCTGTAAATTCATTCTGCATAACATTACCTCCTAAAAATTTTAAAGACTATCTATATAATATCATAGTTAATAAATATTAAAAACGAGGAATCCCTCGTTTTTAATATTATCATTTCCTTTATTAAGCGTTCTGAAAGATTATAAAAACATGTTAACCGTCCCCATAAGTTTTCACAAATATGTTAACTATCCCCGATATCTTTTCTAAAATACATATCTTTAAAGGAGACATTATTAATATTCTTATATGCTGTAGCTTTTGCCTCTTCTATCGTTTTTCCTAACCCGACTACAGATAGTACTCTTCCTCCAGCTGTTACAAGTTTTCCACCTTTAATTTGTCCCCCAGCTATAAAGACATTGTTTTTAACTTTATCATCTATAGTTATTTCATAGCCTTTTTCAAAATTACCTGGATATCCTTTTGAGGCTAATACCACATTGCAGCATGCACCTTCATGCCATTTAATATTATAACTATCTAATTTTTCTTCTAAAGAAGCCTCTATTAATTCTAAGAAATCACTTTCCATTAAGGAAAGTAAACTTTGAGTTTCTGGGTCACCAAGTCTTACATTATATTCAAGAAGATATGCACCCTTTTTAGTCATCATAACACCGAAGAATATAATTCCCTTATAATCATAGCCTTCTTCTTCTATTCCTTTTAATGTAGGCTTTAATATATTCTCATTAAAGTCTTCTATAACCTCATCACTAACAAATGGATTAGGTGCTATAACACCCATCCCCCCAGTATTTGGTCCTTTTCCTCCATCAAAAATCTGTTTATGATCCTTAGCTGAAATAAACGGAATTATAACCTTTGAATCAGTTATACTTATAATTGAAGCTTCTACTCCTTCAAGGAATTCTTCAATTATAATTTTCTTTCCTGCCCCTTTAAATACATCATCTACCATAAAGCTATATATGGTATCTTCTGCTTCCTTTTTGCTAAAGCATATATTAACCCCTTTGCCCGCTGCTAATCCATCTGCTTTTATAACTAATGGATATTCACATTCTTTTAAGTATTCAATTGCCTTTATATGATCATAAAATTCCTCATACTTAGCAGTTCTTACCCCATACTTCTCCATAAATACTTTTGAATAGCTTTTGCTTCCTTCTAACATCGCAGCTCTTTGTTCTGGTCCAAATATTTTAAGTCCTTCCTTTTTAAAAGCATCAACAACACCTTTAATTAATGGGTCTTCTGGCCCAACTACTGTTAAATCAATTTGGCTATTTTTTGCGAAGTTAACTAATTCATTAATATCAGACATATTTATGTTTTCACATTTATTTTCTAATGCAGTTCCTCCATTACCTGGAGCTACAAAAATTTTTTCAACTTTAGGATTCTGAGCTAATTTCCATGCCATTGCATGCTCTCTTCCACCTGCGCCAATTAATAATAACTTCATAACTGTCCCCCTAATGTTTAAAGTGTCTTACGCCTGTAAACACCATGCTTATGCCATTTTCGTTACATTTTTCTATGGATTCGTTGTCTCTTATTGATCCACCTGGTTGTATTATTGCTTTTATCCCGTGTTTCGCTGCTTCTTCCACTACGTCCCCAAATGGGAAGAATGCATCTGATGCTAATATTGTAGCACCTTCTCCTCTTTCTAATGCTTCAGTAGTTGCCCAAATTCTATTAACTTGACCTCCGCCTATTCCTGTAGCTCTAAAATTATTTACAACTACAATTGCATTTGACTTAACATACTTTACAACCTTCATCCCAAATGTTAGTTGATCTAATTCTTCTTTTGATGGTGCTTTTTCAGTAACTACTTTTAATTCATCAAGTAATTTCTTATCTTCTTCTTGAATTAGCATACCACCATCTACTGTTACCATATACTTTTTATCTTGAGGAGAATTTTTTATTTTAAGTACTCTTAAGTTCTTCTTTGTTTTTAAAACTTCTAATGCATCTTCATCAAAATCTGGTGCTGCTACTATTTCTAAGAATATTTTAGCCATTTCTTCTGCAGTTTTCTTATCTACCTTTTTATTTACAGCCACTATTCCACCAAAAATTGATATTGGATCACAATCATATGCCTTTATATATGCATCGTACACATCTGAGCCTATAGCTACACCACATGGAGTATTATGCTTAAGTGCACAGCAAGCTGTTTCTTCAAATTCACATGCAACTTTCCATGCTATATCTAAATCTTTTATATTATTGTAGGATAATTCTTTTCCATTTAATATTTCAAAGCCATTCATTGAACCATCAACCATAGTAGAGCCATAATAAGCTGCGCTTTGATGTGGATTTTCTCCATATCTTAAATCTTGAAGCTTCTTATACGAAACTGAAAGATATTCTGGATATTCTTCATCTAATAAGAAGTTTGAAATAGCTGCATCATAAGCACTCATTAAGTTAAATACTTTTCCTGCAAGTAATTTTCTAGTTTTGTAACTTACTTCTATGTTTTCAGTTATTTCATTTTTAACCTTCTCATAATCTTTTACATCACTTATTACAACAACATCATTAAAGTTCTTAGCTGCTGCTCTAAGCATAGTTGGACCACCAATATCAATAAATTCAACTTTTTCTTCAAATTCTAAGTCCTCTTTTACCTTTTCAAAGAAAGGATAAAGATTAACTACAACTAAGTCTATTGGATTTATTTCATGTTCTCTTATAGTTTCCATGTGTTCCTTGTTATCTCTAATAGCAAGAATTCCACCATGAATTTTAGGATGTAAGGTTTTAACTCTTCCGTCTAACATCTCTGGAAATTCTGTAACTTCATTTATTTCAATAACATTTATTCCATTTTCCTTAAGATATTTATAAGTTCCTCCTGTTGATATAATTTCAACATTTTTCTCTTGTAAAAACTTAGCAAAGTCTAATATTCCATACTTATTAAAAACACTTATTAATGCTCTTTTAATCATTTATTATCCTCCTAAACTATTTAGAGATATAGCATTTACCATTTTCTATTTTCACCTTATTATCAGAAATAAGTTTAATAGCCTTTGGTAAAAGTTTATGTTCCTCTACAAGAATTCTCTTTTGAAGAGTTTCTGCTGTGTCTTCTACAAAAACAGGAACCACTTCTTGTAATAAAATCTCTCCACCATCAACTTCTTCATTAACAAAATGTACTGTACACCCTGAATACTTTACACCTTTTTTTACTGCAGCTTCATGAACTTTAATTCCATACATTCCAGCTCCGCTAAATGATGGTATTAATGAAGGATGAATGTTTATAATTTTATTTCTAAATACCCTTAAAATTTCTCCATTTAATATTGAAAGATAACCCGCTAATACAATTAAATCAACTTTTCCATCAATTAGATTTAATATTTCATCTGAGATTTTACCTTTATATACTTTTCTATCTAAAGCTATTGCCTCAATGGCGTGATTTTTAGCTCTTTCTAAACCATAAGCCTTTTCAGAGTCTGAAATAACATATTTAATTTCACAGTTTAGATTACCTTTTTCAACTTCATCTATAATTGCTTGAAGGTTACTTCCACTCCCTGAAACTAAAACTGCTATTCTAAGCAAACTCCTTCACCTCCAGCTCTTACATACCCAATCTCATAAGCTTCTTCTCCAAGTTTTTTAAGTTCATCAATTACCTTTCGTGCATCATCTTTATTAACGCAAAGCACATACCCAATTCCCATGTTGAAAGTGTTATACATATGATCCTTATTTACGCCTTTTTCAATAATTAAATTAAATATTTCAGGCATAGGATATGAATCTTTTTTAATTACTGCTGTTTGATTTTCTTTAGTAAACATTCTTGGAACATTTTCTATAAATCCACCGCCAGTTATATGTGCCATTCCTTTTATTTCATATTTATCTAAAAGTGCTAATATTGGTTTAACATATATCTTTGTTGGTGTAAGTAAGGTTTTCCATATTTCCTCCCCATTAAACTTCTCGTTTATGTCAGGAAAAAGCTTTCTAACTAATGAAAATCCATTTGAATGTAAACCTGATGAAGGAATTCCAATTAGAACATCTCCTTCATTAATATTACTTCCATTTATTATCTTATCTTTATCTACAATCCCTACAGCAAATCCAGCTATATCATATTCGCCCTCTTTATAGAAACCTGGCATCTCTGCTGTCTCTCCACCTATTAATGAAGCTTCTGACTGCAAACAACCATCGCACACCCCTTTAACTAAATCGCTTGATACTTCTGCTTCTAACTTTCCACAAGCAATATAATCTAGGAAAAATAATGGTTTTGCTCCATGACATAAAATATCATTTACACACATAGCAACACAATCAATTCCAACTGTATCGTATTTTTTAGTTTTAAAAGCTATTTCTAGTTTAGTTCCAACTCCATCAGTACCTGAAACTAACACTGGTTTTTTATATCCTTCTGGCAATTCAACCATTCCAGCAAAACTTCCAAGACCATTTAAAACATAGCTACTTAAAGTTTCTTTTGCATATTTCTTTATTAAGTCTACGCTTCTATATCCTTCTTCTATATTTACACCAGCTTCTTTATAAGTTAGCATTATTCCTCCTACCTTTCTAAATAGTCTTTTGAAGTTTCAATAGGTGTGCTTACTGGATATTTTCCATTAAGACATCCTATACAAAAACCATTAATACTATTTTTACCCAAAGAACTTATTAATCCGTCTATGCTTAAATATGCCAATGTATCGCATCCTACTATATCGCTTATTTCTTCTACCGTTTTATTTGCCCCAATTAATTCTTTTCTATAAGGAGTGTCTATTCCAAAATAGCAAGGAAATTTAACTGCAGGTGATGCAACTCTAAAGTGTACTTCTGTTGCTCCTGCTTTTCTTAATGCTTCAATTAGATGTCTTGAGGTGGTTCCTCTTACTATAGAGTCATCTATTAAAATAACCCTTTTCCCCTCAACATTGCACTTTAGAGGATTTAGTTTTACAGAAACTGCTCTCTCTCTAAGTTCTTGGTTTGGAGTTATAAATGTTCTGCCTACATATCTATTTTTAACAAATCCCATATCAAAAGGTATTCCTGAGGCTTTAGAATATCCAACCGCAGCAGGTATTCCTGAATCAGGCACCCCAATTACTACATCAGCCTCAATTGGTGATTCTTTATATAGTTGTTCTCCTGCTCTTACCCTTGACTGATGAACATTAATTCCATCTATTACTGAATCTGGTCTTGCAAAATAAATATACTCAAAAGCACATGTATGTCCCCCAGTTTTTTCTGAGTATCTTATGCTTTTTACTCCATTTTCATCTATAATAACTATTTCACCCGGTTCGATATCTCTTATAAATTCAGCTCCTGTTGAATCAAATGCGCAGCTTTCAGATGTTAACACGTATCCTTCATCAATTTTTCCTAATGCTAAGGGTCTTATTCCATATGGATCTCTTACCCCAATAAGCTTATCCTTAGTAGATATAACCATGGCAAAGGAACCTTTTATTGCACCTATAGCATTATAAACAGCACTTTCTATGCCTTTACTTGCTCCTCTTGCGATAAGACTTATTACAACCTCTGTATCAATTGTAGTATCAAATACATATCCTACATCTTCTAATAGTCCTCTTAGCACATCAACATTTACTAAATTTCCATTATGAGCTACTGCAATTGAACCAAGCTTATAATTAGAAAGTAAGGGTTGAGCATTTTCAACCTTTGTTGCTCCTGTTGTTGAATATCTAACATGTCCAATTGCCACGTTTCCTTTAAGTTTGTTTAAGTCTTCTTCACTGAAAGCTTCAGTTAATAGACCTAAGTCCTTGTGCAACGATATTTTTTCTCCATCTCCTACAGCGATTCCAGCACTTTCTTGTCCCCTATGTTGAAGAGCATATAATCCGTAATATGTTAGCCTAGCTACGTCTACTCCGCCTTTTGTATATACTCCAAATACACCGCATTCTTCTTTGAACTTATCAACATTTGGATCTATTAACATTAATCAAACCTCACTTTTATTTCTCATTCTTTATTCTGTTTAATATTTCAACATAAGCATCTTTAACATTTCCTAAATCTCTTCTAAATCTATCTTTATCTAACTTTTCGTTTGTTGAAGCATCCCAGAATCTGCATGTATCAGGTGATACTTCATCAGCTAAAAGAATTTCTCCATTATATCTTCCAAATTCTAATTTAAAGTCGATTAGCTTAATGTTTAATTTTAAGAAGAATTCTTTTAATAATTCATTTACTTTTCTAGTAATTTCATAAATTTTATCTAATTCTTCAAAAGTTGTAGCCCCAATTCCTACTGCGTGGAAATCATTTATTAACGGGTCTCCAAGGGAATCATCCTTATAGCTTAATTCATAAACTGTAGTTTTAAGTTCAAAACCTTCTTCTAAACCTAATCTTTTTGCCATACTTCCAGCTGCAACATTTCTAACAATTACTTCAAGTGGTACTATTTCAACCTTCTTGCATAATTGTTCTCTTTCATTTAATTGTTTAATAAAGTGAGTCTTTACTCCCTTTTCATTTAATAATTCAAATATAATAGAAGTAATTGCATTGTTTAATGCTCCCTTATCTTCTATGCTTCCTTTCTTTTCTCCATTAAATGCAGTTGCATCATCCTTGTAATAAACTATTACCTCATCAGCCTTATCAGTAGCGTAAATCTTTTTTGCTTTTCCTTCATACATCATTTCTAATTTTTCCATTATAGTTCCACTCCTTCTCCATTTTCTTCTATAAATTTTCTTTTCATTTCAGTTCTAAAACTATTTAATGCTTCTTTTACTTCTGGATACTTAATAGAAAGTATTTGCACTGCAAGCATTCCAGCATTGTAGCTATTATTTATTCCAACTGTTGCAACTGGAATAGACTTAGGCATTTGTACTATTGAAAATAGTGCATCTAGTCCTTCTACAGCTCCTTTTATAGGAACTCCTATTACTGGTAATGTAGTTTGTGATGCTATTACTCCTGGAAGATGTGCTGCAAGTCCTGCCCCAGCAATTATTACTTCACATCCCTTTTCTTGAACCTCATTTAATACCTCTGTTAATTTTTCTGGTACTCTATGAGCTGAAAGTACGTATGCTTTATACTCAATATTAAATTCCTTTAAAGCATTTGCTGCACCTTTCATTACATCCATGTCTGATTTACTTCCAAAAAAGATTGCTACCTTCATTGTTAACCCCCTAATTTAATTGCATTTTATTATTTAAAGTAATTTATTCCACCCTGGAATATTTTTTGGTCAAAATCTCCAGGTACATTTCTATATACATTAGTTGAGATTCTCTCTGAATGAGCCATTTTCCCTAAAACTCTTCCATCAGGAGAAGTAATTCCTTCTATTCCAAGAACAGAACCATTTGGATTGTATGGCATGTTCAATGATACACGTCCATCTAAATCAACATATTGAGTTGCAATTTGTCCATTTTTAATCATCTCTTGAAGCACTTCCTCTGAAGCTACAAATCTTCCTTCCCCATGAGATATTGGAACTGTATGAATTTCCCCAAGATTTACTTCTGAGAACCATGGTGAGAGTTTAGAGGAAATCTTTGTTCTAACAAGTGAATTCATATGTCTTCCTATATTATTGTAGGTTAATGTTGGCATTTCAGAATTCATTTCTCTAATTTCTCCATAAGGAACTAAGCCGAGTTTAACTAGTGCTTGAAAGCCATTGCATATACCAATAATTAATCCATCTCTATTATTTAATAGATCCATTACTGCATCTTTTATTCTTTCATTTCTAAATACAGTTGCTATAAATTTTCCTGATCCATCAGGTTCGTCAGCTGCTGAGAAACCGCCAGGTATCATAATTATCTGAGATTTTCTAATTTCTTTTTCTAAAGTTTCTATAGATTCAACAAGCATTTCCTTTGTTAGGTTCTTAAATAGGAATTGCGTTGCCTCTCCTCCAGCTTTATTAAAGGCTCTTTCACAATCATCTTCACAGTTATTCCCCGGGAATACTGGAATTATAACCTTAGGTTTTGCTGTCTTTATTACAGGTGAACTAATTGATTTCTTAATTTCTGGAAGCTTAACTTCTTCTTCAGAAACTTTAGAAGTCTCACTCTTAAATACACCTTCTAATTTATTTCTCCATACTGCTAATAGGTCATCTAATTTTAATACTTCATTTTCTATAACTATTTGATTTTCTCTTATTGTTTCTCCGAGAATCTTATAGTTACATCCTTTTAGTAAATCTTCATTAAAATCTTCCGCCTTAATTTCTACTAATACTGAACCTGGATTTAAGCCGAATAATTCCTGATTGTTCAAATTTGATAATTTAGCTCCAATCTTATTTCCAAAAGCCATCTTCGAAACAGCTTCTGAAACACCACCAAATTTTAATGTAAATGCTGAAATAACCTTCTTCGATTTAATTAGATCTACTAACTTGTTCATATTTGAAATATATTGCTCTAAGTTTAAGGTTTCATCTTGAATTCTGTCTGTTTTTATAAGTACAAGTTTTGAGTTAACCTCTTTAAACTCTGGTGAAATTACATTTTCAGCTTTTTCTATTGCAACTGCAAAAGATGTTAAGGTTGGTGGTACATCTAAGTCACCAAAACTACCTGACATAGAATCTTTTCCACCAATTGCAGCTAGTGATAAGTCTTTTTGTACTTTAAATGCTCCAAGTAAAGCTGCAAAAGGTTTACCCCATCTTTCTTTTGCCACTCCTAGTCTTTCAAAATATTCTTGGAATGTTAAGTGGGATTTTCTATAATCCCCTCCCATTGAAACTAGTTTAGTAAGGGATTCTATAACTGCATAATATCCCATGTGGAATGGGCTCCATAGTCCTAGTTCAGGGTTAAAACCATAAGCCATTAAAGTCGCATCCTTTGATTCTCCACCTTGAACTGGAATTTTTGCTGCCATACCTTCTGCTGGAGTAATTTGGTTCACTCCTCCAAATGGCATTAAAACTGTTAATGATCCAATAGTAGAATCAAATCTATCAACTAAACCCTTTTGAGATGCTACATTTAGACTGCCTAAAGTCTTAAGCCAATTCTCCTTAATGCTACCTTTTATCTCTTTATTAAACACATTAAGTGGTTCCTTTGGTAAATCTACCTTAACTTCTGTGTATGATTTTGTGCCATTTGTATCTAAGAATTCCCTTTTAAGATCAACAATTAATTTATCTCTCCAGTACATTCTTAGTCTTTTTTCATCTGTAACTTCTGCAACAACTGTTGCCTCTAAGTTTTCTTCGTTTGAGAAATTAATAAACTTTTCAACATCGTTTTTATCAACAACCACGGCCATTCTCTCTTGTGATTCTGATATTGCAAGTTCTGTTCCATCAAGCCCATCGTATTTCTTTGGAACTTTATCTAAATTTATATCTAACCCTTCACTTAATTCTCCAATTGCAACTGATACTCCACCAGCTCCAAAATCATTACATCTTTTTATTAATGTAGATACTTCTTTATTTCTAAATAGCCTTTGAATTTTTCTTTCTGTAGGAGCATTACCCTTTTGAACCTCAGCTCCACATATATTTATTGATTCTTCTGTGTGCTCTTTAGATGACCCAGTTGCTCCGCCTAGTCCATCTCTACCTGTTCTTCCACCTAGAAGTATTATTATATCGCCTTTAACAGGTCTTTCTCTTCTTACATTCTCCATCGGCGCTGCCCCAATAACTGCACCAATCTCTAATCTCTTTGCTTTATAATTATTATGATAAAGTTCTGCTACCTGACCTGTAGCTAGTCCTATTTGATTTCCATATGAGCTATACCCATGAGCTGCCCCTAATGTAATAGTTCTTTGAGGAAGCTTACCCTTTAACGTATCCTCAATATGTTCAGTTGGATCTCCAGCACCAGTTACTCTCATTGCTTGATATACGTAACTTCTTCCTGATAATGGATCTCTTATAGCTCCACCTAAACAAGTAGCTGCACCACCAAATGGTTCTATTTCAGTTGGGTGGTTGTGAGTTTCATTTTTAAACATTATTAAATAATCAACAACGCCTTTATCTGTTTCAACTTTTGCTTTTATTGAGCATGCGTTGATTTCCTCTGATTCATCTAAATCAGTTAATAATCCTTTCTTTCTTAACTCTTTAGCTGCAAGAACTGCGATATCCATTAAGTTAATATCTCTAGGATTTTCTCCATAAACAAAATTTCTAGATTTTTTATATTCTTCAAAACTATTAATCAATGCTTGATTATATGTTCCATCTTCTATTTCAACCTTTGTGATATTGGTTAAGAATGTTGTATGTCTACAATGATCAGACCAATAAGTGTCAATCACTTTTATTTCAGTTATAGTTGGATTTCTTTTTTCTTGTATAAAATATGATTGAACTAATTTAAGATCCGCTAGGCTCATGGCTAGGGAAAGTTCCTCGTGAAGTGCTTTAATCTCATTTTCTGTAAGGCTTATAAAGTTATCTAATACCTTAACATCCTCTGGAACTAAGTATTCTGAAAAGATTTCTTTAGAATTTATTTCTACTTCTCTTGAATCTACTGGATTAATGTAGTAACCTTTTATTTTATCTTTTTCCTCTTTAGTTAAGTTTCCATATATTATTACTACCTTAGCAGATTTAACTTTTATTTTTTCACCTGCCGTTAGTATTTCATAACATTCTTCTGCTGAAGCTGCTCTTTGATCATATTGTCCTGGAAGATACTCCACACAAAACGCCCATTCTTCTTTACCTAAGTTTAATTCTCCTACTAATACTTCATCTACCATTGGTTCAGAAAAAATTGAGCTAATAGCTTTAGCCTCATATTCATCTGAAAGATTACCTATGGTATATTTGTTCAATACCCTAACTTTTTCTATAGTTTTTATTGATAAGTTAGTTTTGAAATCTTCAAATAAACCTTTTGCCTCTACGTCAAACCCCTTCTTCTTCTCAACAAAAACAGTTTTTACATTAGACATTGTGGCTAACCTCCAAATTAAATTTATAACTTCTTTATAAATGTAAAAAAAAACACTTGGGAAAATCCCAAGTGACTATTTCTAAGTCAAAGGGATACATCATTGCTCGAATGATTTCTGTAAACTTTCAAAAATCATTCGCCCTTTACATCCTTAGATTACCATCTGTTTTTGTAATTGTCAACTATATTAAGTTTTTTTAACATTTCTTTCGTTATATGTCGAATTATAAACGCAATTTTAGATTTTATTGTTCGTATTTGTAAATCTTAGGTATGCTACTTTCAGCCAATATAGGGGATATTTCTATTCTAAGCTTTTCATTTTTATCCAGATTAGTTGCGTCCACTAAAGTAATATTCATATTAGGTTTACTAACTATTCTAATTCCACCATTCTTAGAAAATATAATTGGTCTATATTTTATATGATTATAAATTACTTTTAACAAATCATAAAAAATATTATGTTTAACATCTCTGCTAAAACCTATATGTTCTATATTTCCAATACCTAAAACTCCAACCTTCATATTTCTTTTAGCTTTATATACGCAACTATATCCAACATGCTCTCCAGCTTTAACTTCACAAATGTTAATTATTTCTGCATAATAATTATACGTCTTCTTAAAGCCCTTATCTAAACCATCATAACCATAAAGTATATTTCCAACTCTAACCGCATTAGTAAAATCACAAGCATTTCTTATCTCATCATTTATGCTTCCGGAAGAATTAAGAGCATGAATCACAGGAATTTTTCCAATATACTTTTCGCAAGCTTTCTTAAATACACTAATTTGCTTAAGTGTATACTTAACATTTTTAGTATTATGTAAATGAGTATAAATACCGTGAACTAAAACTTGGGGACGGTTAACATTTAATTTATCAATTACCTTGTCCAAATTTTCAGGTTTAATTCCCATTCTATTCATGCCAGTATCAACGTATATGTGAACTTTAAGATCCTTATTTTCTGGGATTTTATCAATTAACTCTTCATTATCTATTGTAAAAATAATATTATCTTGGTCAATTAGGAAATCCTCTTCTTTTACAAGGGGACTTAATATCAATACTTCCACATCTTGTGATATTCTTTTAGCTTCATCAAGTTCTGCTACTGCTAGATAGTCTACCTTGTCCTTTAAGAAATCGGAAATTCCTTCAAGGCCAAGACCATAAGCATTTGCCTTAATTACACCTATCACTTTTTTTTCACCATTTAATTTTTTTACAAGATTTAAATTATGTTCAACATTATTTAAAGATATTTCACATGTAAGACCTTTCATCATTCTGCTCCTTCAAAAACAATTTATTAGATTGATTATATCAAATTTCATTAATCTTATACATATTTATTACTTGAATACATTATTAATCGAGTAAATTTCATAAAAAAATACCATTGGATATATTCCAATGGTTGGACCTACGTAGCCCTTAAGTAGTATTATTATATCCATTTGCACTCAAATTATTCATTATATTATTTTTTTACAACTGTTATCTTATTTTAGGGTCTTGTACAATTTTCCCTGTTAAAATGCATTAAGATTAAGTATTTCTTTTTAAATTATGCCATTACTGGTTCATTTATTTTTATAAATTCTTCTATTAATCCTTCATAAACTTTATTATTTGTTAATAGCTCTATTCCTAAAATTCCAAGATACGATGTTCTAGAATCAGTAATGTTACCTATTAATTTCGATATTTGATTGATTTGCAGGTTACATAAACATCTTACCATTGCAATTAAAATAGCTTTGAAGTTTTTACATTCTCTGATAAATTTTGCTATTATAAGCTTCCTACTAATCTTATATTTACTTTCAATGAAGTTTAATATGGTGATAAAATCATACTTTCTCACAATTGGATCTCTTCCACTTACATATAAATTTACATCTTTATTCAAATCCACAATTTTACCTAAGGAGTTGTCATTTACATAAAACATTTTTCGATATCTATTTTTAGCATCATCTAAATTATTAGTTAACATAGATAATAAGTATCCTTCATCTAATATATTAAACTCATCGCTTTTGATACCTAGGAACACAGACAAACTAGAAAACCTGTATTTTTCTGGGCTATGCATATATTTCTTCATATCTAATGGATTCTTATGTATGTATAGTGATAAATTGAGTATATATCTATCGTTTGTAATTAACTTACTTTTAAATCTGTCTTGGAATAGATGCCCATGCCTTTTATATTTTTTATTATAATATCTGGCATATTTTGAGTTTATAGAATGCATTATTTTAGATATATCTGCACCATAAGAATCTAAAATGAAATGGCCGTGAGTACTCATAAGACAATAGCTATAAATTTTGAATTTAAATGTATTCTGAAGTTCCCTTACTATTTTTAGGTATGCCACCTTATCTTCATCTCTTCTAAATAGCTTTATTTCGCTAATACTTCTTATCATGACGTGATATAACCCATTTGATAACTTTATTCTTGCAGATCTAGGCATTTTATCAACTCCTTTATTCGAAGTATTGACAAAATAGTTTGATGTTAATCAAATATAAAAAGGGACGGTTAACATTTAATTTTATATAAAAAAATGTTAACCGTCCCCAATTTTATTTCTTCAATGTTTCAGCTATAGCTGCTATACTTCCTAATGATGACAAAGTTTCATTTGGTAGAATAAGCTTATTAGCTGGGTTTTTAGCCATTTCTTGAAGCGCTTCAACTTGTTTTAGTGCTATAACTTGTTCATTAGTACCTGATTCAATTATAGCTCTGTTAACTAATGATACTGCTTCTGCTTGAGCTTTTGCAACAACTTCAATTGCTCTAGCTTTACCTTCAGCCTCTAATAATTGAGATTCTTTTAAACCTTCAGCTCTTCTAATGTTAGCTTGCTTTTCAGCTTCTGCTTGTAAAATCTTAGACTGCTTTTCACCTTCTGCTCTTTCAATAGAAGATTGTCTAGCTCCTTCTGCTTCCAAAATAACAGCTCTCTTATCTCTTTCAGCCTTCATTTGCTTTTCCATAGCTTGTTGAATTTCAGCTGGTGGAATAATATTCTTAATTTCAACTGATAGAATCTTTATACCATATGCATCAGTTATGTCATCAACAACCTTAAGTAGTTCTTGGTTAATAATATCTCTTCCAGATAATACTTCATCTAATGTCATATTTCCAACAATATTTCTCATATTGGTTATGGTTGAATAAATTATACCTGATTTAAAATCTTCTATATTATAAACAGCATCTTTTGCGCTTAAAACTCTGTAGAAGATAACATTGTCTATTGATATTTTAACATTATCCTTTGTGATAACAGCTTGTGGCTGAATGTCTAATATTTGTTGCTTTGTTGAAACTTTCTTTCTAACAAAATCAGCAAAAGGTATTGTAAAATGCCAACCTGGTTCTAAAACTCTATGAAATTGTCCAAACCTCTCTAAAACGAATAAGTAACCTGTATTTACTATTTTAATTGATGATACAACTATCAATAGCAAAATAAATGCCAATACTCCAATAATAATTAGTGTAATCATTATAAATCCTCCTCCACTTTTTCAATCATAATTTTATTTCCTTTAAACTGTAAAATCTTATAACTGTCCCCTTTATTTATCTTGTTTCCAGTATTTATAGCTTTCCACAAAACTCCATCAAGCTTTATTTCTCCTTCGTTTACTATATCTTTTTCGGCTTTACCTATTGCTCCTATTTGCTCTTCGTCTCTTGTTTTAGTTTTTTTAACATTAACCTTAAATCTCTTTCTTGCCCAAGGATAACCTAAAGATGTTGATACTAAACTTGCAACCAAAAATAGTATTATTTGAATTTCTAGTGGTATTCCAAGTATTGCACCTATCATAGCAATTAATGCACCAAGTCCAAACCATACAAAAAGAAAAGCTGAAGTAAAAATATCAATGGCAAAAAATCCAATAGCGACTAATAACCAAACAATCACATAAGTACTTTCCATATTTCTCCTCTCCTTTACAACTATATATATAATATACTTTATTAAAAATCATTTTACAAATTATTTTCTAACCTTTTAAAGGGTATTTAATATCTCTTTTGTTTGTTATATAAATCTTTTCTCTTTTTTTCATTGATTTTCTTCAGTTTTCTAATTATTATAAGTTTATGAAATGATTTAAATTTTAATTAATTGTCTGATGATAAAATTATAAATTTTAAAATTAACTTATATAAAAATTAAATGGAGATGATTCAATGGACTTTATAAAAGTTGCAGCAGCTTGCCCTAAAACCAAAGTAGCAGATGTGCAATATAACTTAGAAAATATAATCAAACAAATGAATGAAGCAGAAGCAAATAATGCTAAAATTATTGTCTTTCCTGAGCTAGCCACAACCTCATACACCTGTGGAGATTTATTCACGCAATGGAATCTAATCGAAAATTCATACTCATCAATAAAAAATATTTGCGAAAATTCAAAAAACAAAGATTTATTGATAATAGTTGGTTCACCACTATTAGTTAATTATACATTATATAACTGTGCTTTTGTTATATTTGAAGGTAAAATTCTTGGAATTATTCCAAAATCTTATATCCCAAATTATACAGAATTCTATGAAAAGCGTTGGTTTACTGAGGGATTATCAGTTACTAGTAAAAAAGTGGATTTATCTTTTCAAAAAGAAATACCTTTTGGAACAAATATTATTTTTGGATGTGGTGATGTTAAAGTTGGGGTTGAAATATGTGAAGATCTATGGGTAACAATACCACCTTCTTCGTATCTTTCTTTAGCCGGTGCAAATATTATTTGTAATCCATCAGCTTCAAACGAATTAGTATCTAAAAGCACCTATAGAAAATCCTTAGTTGAGAATCAAAGTGCTCGTTGTATGAGCGGTTATATATACTCTTCGTCTGGAGTATATGAATCTTCAACAGATTTACTTTTCTCAGGGCATTTATTAATAAGTGAATATGGTTCAACATTAATTGAAAATGAACGTTTCCAAAGGGAAAACGAAATTGTTTATAGTTTTATCGATCTATTTAAATTAAATTCAGAAAGAACTAAAAATATTAGTTTTAGAGATTCCTATAAATCACTACCTTTTGAACCTGAATTAATAAGTTTCCAGTATAAGAATACTAAAATTTCTAATTTTAATCGTTATATTGCAAAACATCCATTTGTCCCTTCCTCAGATATAGAGAGAGAATTTAGATGTAAAGAAATATTTAATATTCAGGCATCTGCATTAGCTAAAAGGCTAGAACATACATATTCAAATAAAGCTGTTATTGGAATTTCTGGAGGATTAGATTCTACTCTAGCACTTTTGGTTATTGTTAAAACCTTTAAATTATTAGGTTTAGATTCAAAAAATATTATTACAATAACAATGCCTGGATTTGGAACCACAGATAGAACATACAATAATGCTCTGACTTTATGCAGAGAACTTAATTGCGACCTAAGAGAAATCAACATCGTAGATGCTTGCTTAAAACATTTTGAAGATATAGGTCATGATAAAAATAAACATGATGTAACTTATGAAAATGTTCAAGCAAGAGAAAGAACTCAAATACTTATGGATATCGCAAATAAAGAAGGTGGTATATTAATTGGAACTGGAGATTTGTCTGAATTAGCCTTAGGCTGGTGCACATATAATGGTGATCATATGAGCATGTATGCCGTTAATACATCAATACCAAAAACTTTAGTAAGATATTTGGTTAAATATGTAGCTGATTATGAATCAACTAAAGAAGTTAAGGATACTCTTTTAGACATATTAGATACACCTGTTTCCCCTGAGCTATTACCTAAAGATGATAAAGGTGAAATTGCTCAAAAAACTGAAGACATAGTTGGTCCTTATGAACTACATGACTTTTTCTTATATCATTTCATAAGACATGGCTCTACTCCTGAGAGAATTTTATTCTTAGCTAAGGAAGCCTTTAAAGACGATTATGATGAAGAAACTATAAAGAAATGGCTTAGTAAATTTATAAATAGATTTTTCTCTCAACAATTCAAAAGAAGTGCCTTACCTGATGGTCCAAAAGTAGGTACAATCTCCTTATCACCTAGAGGAGACTGGAGAATGCCATCAGATGCATCTTCTAACGATTGGGTAAATAAATTACAATAACTTAAAGGTGAATGGTGTTGCTCTTAATAAATGCATACACCATTCACCCTTTTAATATGTAAAATATTTATCTATATATATCAACAATCAACCCTTGTATTTCATCAACTGTTGACGCTATGTTTATGTTTTCCATCTCATCACTTAAAAGCATTTGAGTTAATTCTTCTAATCTCGAATCAATTATATCAACAGTAATAAAATACTGTGTCTGCCAAAAACTAATATCTTGCTTAACACCATACATATATTCTAAAACAGATTGTAAGTATTCTTTAATCATCCTTTTATAACTTGCAACATCTGCATAAGTTTTTGTAAGTACAAGACGATTCCCTTTCTTCTTGATATCTTCAATCATTTTCTTCAGTTCTTCACCACTTCTACGATCTCTAGCTTGACTGAAGCTTTGGGAAAAATCTTTTCTTGAACTTTGTATTTTTCTTTCGCTTGTAACTCTAGTATTTTTTCCTAAACCCTTAATCTCCAAATGAATTCCCCCTCAAATTTATTATACATTATTAATGTAAAACTTCAATTGCTTTATGAGTGTATTTTTTAATCTACTTACAAACATTTGTCTCAACCTTTTTACTTTCTAAGACCGCAGGGTTTAATGCTTTAATACTCTTCTATAATGACATTTGCAAATTCTTTTCCTGGCTATTTATAATTTCGATATCTCCACACCTATCTGTTCTTAATATAACGGTATCCAGTCTTTTTAATCTTTCTAATACTTGAATTTCTGGACTTTCATTCCCGTTGCAAGTTATTACTGTATATTTAGGATTGATTATTCTTAATAATTCCTCTGATGACGATGTATCAAATCCATGATGACCTAGCTTTAATACATCGATATTTGCTATATCTCTACTAAGCAGTTCCTTTTCCTCATCAAACTCACAATCAGCCATAAATAAATAACTTTTCCCATTTAATATTCCTTTTATAACCAATGAATTATTGTTTTCTAGTGAATCATGTCCTTTTGAAGGTGCTAAAACCTTTAAATCTACAGATCCATCTTTATATTTCCATTCTTTTTCTATGACTTTATAGGAAATTTTATTTTTTAACAAAGATGATAAGGCTTTATTTTTCTCCTCTTCAATTACAAAATATCTAGGTACATACACCATATTAGTCTTTATTTTGCTTGTTATATTAAAAAGTCCACCATAATGATCCTGGTGATAATGTGTCAAGATTATAAAATCAAGTTTATTAATTCCACGTTTATTTAAATAGCTTAAAATTTTAGCACTGTTTTTTTCTTCTCCACTATCTATTAAATATGACTTTTCTCCACTTTCTATAAGAATACAATCACTTTGTCCAGTATCAATAAAATGCACTTTAACGTCTAAATCTGAAGCAAGTACATATTTATGGCTAAATGTTACTGCTAAAAATACAGATAATAAAAATATATAAATTTTCCTCATATTCTCACTCCTTTAATTGATATTATTTGTTAACCGTCCCTAAAATATAACAAAAATAAGACAGGTAAAAAAATCCTATATTAAAGCATTTTAAACTTTAATAAGATTATTACCTGCCTTCTATATTTATCAAGTTAAATTACTATTTTAAGTGAGTACCTCTTTCATCTTGATATATCTTTCCTTGCTTCATCAATGCTCCTAATGTCATTTTGAAGTAATTTTTGCTTGTGTTAAACTCTCTTCTAATATCTTCTGGATTTGATTTGTCATTAAAAGAAATAGATCCCCCATTTTCTGTTAAAGCTTTTAATATCTTCTCTATTAAAACTTCTCTTTCATCTAATTTTCTTTTTCTTGTAGTTAATCCTAAAGTTCCATCTTCATAGATTCTTCTAATTCTAAGCTTCAGCTCTTCTCCCATTGGAATATAGTCGTAATATTCATTTTTTAGCATTAATGCCTTATACTTATTATCTACAGCTAATTTCAATGTGTTATTTTCATTTATCTCATAAACCACAGCTGTAACTTCATCATCTATCTTATAATTAGTAGCAACCTCTAAATAATCCTCAATATCAGTAGTTGCAGCTATTCTTCCTGTCTTATCAATATATAAATATAAAAGATATTTTTGTCCAGTATGTAATTTATATAGTTGTTCTTTAAGCGGTATTAGTACATCTCTTCCTATACCTATATCCGCAAATGCTCCAATGCTAGTTATGTCAACTACCTTTAGATAAGATATTTCGAAGCATGTTCCTAATGGTTTTTTTAATGTTCCTATAATTCTATCTTCAGAATCCCTATATATAAATACCTTTATAGTTTCGTCTATATTATGTTTTTCACCTGCAAGACTTCCCTTTGGAATTAAAATTTCTTGTTCCCCATCTGTAACAAAAATACCAAAGTCACGTTCCTTTGAGACCCTTAGTTCATTATATTCTCCTAATTTTATCATTCTATTTCTCCTCACTCCTGTATTTATTTGAAAGATCAAAATACATTCTTGCTGATGATTTTATGCTATTAATTTCATCTTCAGTAAGCTTTCTTACAACCTTTGCCGGTGATCCAATGCATAAAACACCCTCTGGAATATCAGCATTCTGCGTTACTAGCGATCCTGCACCTACTATTGTATTTTTACCTATTCTAGCATTATTTAATATTATACTTCCCATACCAATCAAACATTCATCCTCTATTACGCAGCCATGTAAAATAGCACCATGCCCTACAGTAACATTATTCCCAATACTTACACTATAATCATCTACATGCACAACTGCATTATCTTGGATGTTAGAATTCTTTCCGACTTTGATTGAATTCTCATCACCTCTTAATACTGCACCGAACCAAATAGATGCACCTTCTTCAATCTCAACGTTGCCAATGATAGTTGAGTTTTCTGCTAAATAAACTTCCTTATGAATTTTAGGTTTATACGGTGAAAATTCTTTTATCATATTTACCTCCTAAGGACATAAAATTCATTTATATCATATTATTATATAATATATAGAAATATTTTGAAAGAAGGACCTACTATGACTAGGAAAGAATCTACTTTTAAATATAAATCTGAGAAAATAGATGACAAAGATATAAACTTCTATTATGGAATTCCTCACTGTCACACATTCCTTTCTAATGGACGAGGTTCTCCTATTGAAGCACTGGAATATGGTTATAAAAATTCACTAGATTTTATGTTTATAACAGATCACAATTCTTATCTAAAAGAAGATATAGATTATAAATCCTCAAAGGTTTCCAAATGGACCTATTTGAAATCTTGCTTAAAAAAATATAATAAAAAACATACCCGTCCCCTTACTTTATTAGGATTCGAAAGCAGAAGCAATCCTTGGGGTGATTTGAATTTTATAAATATTTCAACTTACTTTACTGGAGTGGTTAAGGACTTAAGAGTATTATTACTTTGGATGTTAAATAACCAGGCAGGTCTTATATTTATAAATCATCCTCATAGTCCGATAGAAAGACTGCCATACAATGCTTATCTTAATTATTTTATAACTTCTGTAGAAGTAGGAAATGGTTCCCCTCCGCATAAATACATTCGTCATCATAAGCACTATTTCAAGTTGCTTGACTCTGGCTGGAAATTAGGTGCAATTAATGGGCAAGATAATCATAGACTTAATTTTGGTGATACAGATAATCTTACTTGTGTAATCTGCAACGAGCTTAATCATTCATCCTTAGTAGATAGTATTAGGTGCAGAAGAACATATTCAACTGAATCAAGAACATTAAAAGCTTACTTTAGTATAAATGGATATTTTATGGGTGAAGTAATAAGTCATCCTAATTTTAATGAATTAAAGTTCTATATTTTCTTGCAAGATATTAAGCGTAAAATAAAAAAAATAGAAATAATATCAAACAACGGAATTGTAGTTAAAACTTTAAATGATTTAAACCTAAATACAGTTAAGTATTTTATAAACTTACCAGTAAACCCAGGCAACACTTGGTACTTACTTGAGATTTATCAAGATGAAGACAAAATAGCAATTACTTCTCCAATATTTTTTGAATATTAATCTACTATTCTACAATTGACATAAATAAAACTCGGCATTGCCGAGTTTTATTTATATTTAAAAGATAATTACTTATCTTTTTTATCTTTATTTAAATTTTTAACTCTGTTTGGTTTTGCTTTTGGTCTTATCTCAATTTGTTTTTGTTTTTGCTTTTTCGAAGTTACTGGTCCACCACCTTGATTTAAGTCTAAGAACCACATGAAAAATAATAAAGTTAATGCTGTTAACGCTACTCCTTGAAGTCCATTTTGTATTTTAAATAAAAATTGACCTGCAAGTAATAAAATTGCAATTGCTAATGGAATCCATTTTGATATTTTAAGCTTATTGAAAACAAATTTTCTTAATACATAAAATGCTCCAAGTACTACTGCAAATATAATAACTGTTTGTAATATAAGTAAAAACAGTCCCATTTACTACCCCTCCTAATATTTAATGCTACATATTATATTAATGTAAAATCTAAACATTTTCAATACTTTCTTCAAATATTAATTTGTCTAGTTTTACTTTTTTATTGAAACAAAGTATAATTTAATAAAATAATAAATAACCAAAAAATTTTTTTATATTTTTATATTTTTTTATAGAAATTTTTAAACTTATTTGATAAAATAAAAATGATAATAGAACAGAGAGGTGATAAAATGTCTATGAATCAATTATCACATTTAGATGATTTAGATTTACAAATATTAGACATATTAATAAAAGATTGTAGAACTCCTTATCTTGAAATAGCTAGAATTTGTCATGTTTCTGGAGGAACAATCCACGTAAGAATGAAAAAAATGGAAGACATGGGAATAATAAAAGGCACTAGAATAGTTCTAAACTTACCTAAACTTGGGTATGACGTTTGCTGTTTTGTAGGAATTTATGTTGACAAAACTTCTTCCTTTAACTATGTATTTGAAGAATTAGCAAAAATTAAAGAAGTAGTAGAATTACATTTAACTACAGGTGATTATTCTGTTTTCTCTAAAGTAATTTGTAAGAACATAACTGATCTTCAAGATTTACTTATGAATAAGATTAATACTATAACTGGAATTCAAAGAACAGATACATTTATCTCACTTACTCAACCTGTAGACAGAAATATACAACTTTAATCATAGTAGTAGCTAAAACATTTTTATTTACATAAGTGTTTTAAAAACTTGGATATTGTCCAAGTTTTTTTGTTTATATTACTCACTCATTTTAAGTATACTTTATTTGTTTATGGTTATACTATTGGTTGTAAACAAACAAAAAGGAGTGTGTTTTTTATGAGAACACTAGATACTATTGCACTTATTCTAGTAATCATTGGGGCTTTGAACTGGGGATTAATTGGATTTTTCTCATTTGATCTAGTTGCAAGCCTTTTTGGTCAAATGTCCATAGTTTCAAGAGTTATTTATTCTCTTGTAGGTATATGTGGATTATATGCAATATCTTTTTTCGCAAAAGACAGATATTCTTCAATAGACTAATATAAAAATAACTCTCTATTCTTAGAGAGTTATTTTTATATATTTTTACACTTAATAATTTTCCAAGTTATTACTATTTATTTTAACTAAACAGACAAATAATGTATAATATAAATTATTACTAATTTGAAAGGGGATGATTACTATTTACCATTCAATATTAGGTGTTAATCTATACGAAATAGTACTTCTATTTTTTATTTATTCACTTCTAGGTTGGGTAACAGAGGTTATCTACCAATTCTACAACAAAAGATATTTTGTAAATAGAGGTTTCTTATATGGTCCCTTATGTCCAATATACGGAACTGGAATTGTTTCAGTTGTATTGCTTTTTAATAATTTTAAAAGTAATATACTTCTTTTATATGTGCTTTCCACTGTTATAATTTCTTTTATTGAATATATAACCGGCTTTATATTAGAAAAGTTTTTTAAATCAAAATGGTGGGACTATACTAATGAACCCTTTAATCTTCATGGTAGAATATGTCTATCATTCTCTCTTGTGTGGGGAATTGCAGCATTAGTCATTATAAAATTTATTAATCCTTTAATATCAAATATTGTTTCATCTTTTCCTAAAGAATTTAATATTATGATATCATATATACTTTTACTTGTTTTTACCTTGGATGTAGCATTCACACTTTCATCTTTAGTAAGATTTAGTAAAATGCTTACAAGGTTACAATTAATATCCTCAGAATTAAAAGAGCGATATGAATATATAATTGTTACAACAAAAGATGCAGCCTTTGATGCAGTTCAAAATATTGAGAACAACATAAAAGAGCTTAGGCACAAATATGACACTTCTTTTGATGCCTTAGATTTTAATCACAAGAGACTTTTACGTGCTTTTCCTAACTTAAAACCAAGTAAATTTGATAATATTTTAAAAGAAATAAAAGAAAAACTAAATTCTTTAAAAGAAATATAAAAAGCGATGGGTTATCCATCGCTTTTCTATTCTATAAATTATTTATTATATTAAAAAGCTCAAGTGCTGCTTTTCTAGGCCCGTTTTTCTCGCTTCCTTGAATTGCAAGAGAAGTTTTAATCTCTCCAACTTTAACACCAGATGCAAATAGAGCGTCAAAGTATTTATCTAATAATATATCACATTCTTGTTGCTTTTGGGCTGGTCCAAAAGGATTTGCAAAATACGATTTTACTAATCCCTTCTCTGTTGTTGTTCCCTTGGCAACTCTAGCTCCTGCTTTAAATACTTTAATTGCATCCTCTGAAGTTTCAAAATACTCTATTGCTTTTCCACCTTCAGGAACCTCATCATAATTATTAGCATATAAGAAAAGATCTACTTTATATCCTTTCATTATTTCCTTATAGGAAGCAACTGGCATTACAAGTCTTGCATTAATTTTATCTGGATTCATGAAAATACTTCTATCCATTTCTTTAAATGCATAGCCTTGGTCTAAATCATCTAGTCTTACGAATGCACCAATTTCTGTTCCATATCCATAAATGCTACCATCTTTTTCTTTAATAGTTCCCATATCATCAAAAACAATTGTCATATCTGAAATATAATCCTCACTTAAACCTCTAAAAGCTTCTAGACTTTCAGATTTTCCTGCTCCAGAATCACCCATAATAATGACATTTGCTTCTTTTCCATTCTTAAGGACTATATTAACCATAGCACCATGTATAGGAAGATACCCTCTCTTGATTTGAATTAAATTATGAAGGGTCAAGCTCATCTTTTTCATATATCCAAAATAATCTATCTCTTCTGAATGATTTATATATCCAAACATAATATCATTGTCTTTATCATCATAGAAAACGGTCTTTAGCTCATCACCCTTTTCTCTTGCTCCATAAACGTATATTATATCAGGTTTTTTACCCTTAAATTCTTTTTCTTTTGCTAATTCAAAAAGATTACAAAGTGTAATCCCATGCTCCATAAAGTCTCTATGGAAATATAAAAATGCCAATAGATCTCCTATTTTTGCAGGATAACAAAACCAATGATCTTTATCTATTATTGCTTTCTTTAGTGGGTTATCTTTTACCTCTTTAAACATTCCATCTCTTGTATTTTTCTTTGGATAAGTTATAAAAGGTGTTTGTAATAAAATTGAATCAATAAAAGGAATGTCTTCTAATACTCTGTATTCATCTGGAGCTGCCCACACTACATTTGATAACATTAAGCTAGCATTTCCTCCAACTGGTAGTTGTCTGAATACATTAGGACTATATCCTAATACATTTTTTTCAATTCTTCTATAAAGTCTACGTATCAATCTACTAAATTGTGAATCCACTTCAGTAAAGCTTACTGCCGCAAGACCTGTTTTTACCCTATTAGTATATATTATTGTATATCTTTCTAACTTTCTCCAGAATAAATATAAATCCTCAACAAATGCTATAAATTCATCCTTATTTAGAAGAAGCCCACTATAATTAGGATTTACATGAGATATTTCTTCAACACTTAATACTGTAAGTACTTTAAATAAATTAGATATTTCACTTTCCAAGTTAGGAATTTGATCTTTTCCAAAGCTTTTTTCTAAAAATCTAAAGCTATGAGTATTTTTCTTTTTAGCTTGTTTTAAAAATGCTTCTAAAACTCTTCTAAATCCATCACTTTCTAGCAGCGTCTCATAGTTATCACAATACTTAGCTGTAAAATTAATAGTTGCCTTGTCATTACTTAATGAAAATTCTTTACGCATATTCCAGCCCCCTTAGTATGCATATAAGTTTTTATAAAATTTCATTTTAATAGATTTTTTATCAATCTTATACAATTATAACACAAAAAATGAAATTCAGAAATTATTTTTATTTCATTTTTCATTCAAAATATAAATTTCTGAAAATAATAATATTATATATTCATATTAATTCTCCTGTAATTAACTTACAATAAAACAAGACATGCCCATTTTAAATGAACACGTCTTGTTAAATAATTTTATTTAACTTGAAGATTTCCTTTTACAACATTCTGAACTCTTATATGTAAATCTTTCTCTTCTTCTTTTGTTAAATTATTTGTATATATTGGTTCCCCAAAGGTTATTTTTACTTCAGCACTTTGGAATTTATTATTTAACTCATAAGCTTTATAGCTACCATCTATCGTAACAGGAACTATAGGTGCTTTTGCTTTTGTTGCTAATTTCATACTGCCCTTTTTGAAATCTTTCATTACTCCTTCTCTAGCTCTAGTTCCCTCAGGGAATATCGCCATATCATTACCATTCAATAAATTATCAGAACCTATGTTAATTACTTTTATAGCTTCTCTTACATTTTCCCTATCAATTGGGACACAATGAATCAAACGCATCCAGTATCCAATTACAGGAACCTTTAAAAGTTCTTTTTTAGCTATAAAGCCAACACTTCTTTGTGTTCCATATAGTAAAATAGGTATATCTAATAAGCTTTGATGATTTCCTATAAACACACAAGCTTCACTCGGAATATTTTCTCTTCCTACTACTTGTATTTTAAGATCTAGAGTCTTCACAGTAAAGGCTGCCCAATTTTGAATAACCTTGTCCCTGTATTTAATAACTTCTTCTTCAGTAGCTCTTGATTTTAGCAATTTATACTTAAATCCTCTAATTCTAAATAAAATCATATATAAACCATAAGAAACTAACATTTTAATCTTTTTCATACTTTACACCATCCTAATTTCATCTATTTCATTATACTATGTCTTGCTTAAAGTGCAAGTATTTCAAATCTTCTCATAAGAATAATATAATGATAAACTATATTTATTGGCGATTATTAAGGAGGCAGTTATGAAAAAACTTAAATTTCTCTCATTATTATTAGTTATTACATCTTTTCTTTTTATCTCATGTAGCAAAGGTAGTACCGTTAACAACGAAGCTAAAACAATAGATGGCGTTGAGATACATTATATTGATGTTGGACAAGGAGATGCTATCTTAATCCAATATAAAGATAAGAACTTACTTATAGATTCATCTACAAGTAAAGAAGATAAAAAATTCAAGAACTATATAAACTCATTAAAAATAAAGAAGTTTGATGCAATTGTTGCTACCCATCCCGATGAAGATCATATTGGAAATATGGACTGGGTAATTAAGAACTTTGATGTAGGCAAATTCTATGCACCAAAGAAGAAGACTACTACTGCTGCATTTAAAGATATGGTTACAGAACTAAACAATAAAGATCTTAAAATCAATGTTTTAAAAGGAGGATCTACAATTGATTTTTCTCCTGATTTAAAGCTTGATGTATTTGCACCTAATAGTGATAACTATGGTGATGATAATAACAATTATTCAGCAATAATTAAATTGACTTATGGTAGTAATACAGCTCTATTTACTGGTGATGCTGAAAAAGAATCTGAAGCAGAAACTCTTCAAAAGGGCTATAACCTAAAGTCAGATATATTAAAAGTAGGCCATCATGGAAGTTCTACTTCCACTTCAAAAAACTTTTTACAGGCAGTAAATCCTAAATATGCTATCATTTCATGTGGAAAAGACAATAAATACGGGCATCCACATAAGGAAACTCTAGATAACTTAAAAGCAGCTAAAATAAAATATTATAGAACTGATTTAGATGGAACTATTATTGCAACCTTAGATGGTAAAAATATTACTTTTAACAAATAAAACTTGGGGACGGTTAACATTTATTTCAAATATTTTAAACTAATATTTAAGAAATAATATGTTAACCGTCCCCCTAATAAAAAATAAAAGAGAGTTGTACTAAACTGTACAGCTCTCTTTTATTTCCTCTGAAGATTCTTGTTCTAATGTTATATGTTTTTTCCAATCCTTATATATGTGAAAAAGGTTAACGACATCCGCTTCATTATAAATAAGTATTTTTTCTATCTTTTCTTTTGGCATCCTAAAAATATAATCGCTATCTTTCAAAACCTTATGGAAAGTTTTAGCTAAGTTTGCTCCAGATATAAGATCACATTCTTCCCGTTCAATGAAAAATTGTTTTTCTAAATTTTTTAAACCTATACTCTTCTTATTTACTTTTTCATATTCTTTTTGCAAATCAATTGATGTAAAGTGCTCCTGAAATGAAAAGTCTACTTGAAATTTATTAAATAAATAATTAATAACTGTAAAGTCATTGTTTCCCGAAAAAGTGACTATAGATTTCTTCAATTTATTTTTATAGATATCTTCCAGATAACTTTTTGCTAGAATAAGGATATCTTTTACTTCTTCCTTATTCTCAATCATATATTGAGTAACATGAATTTCTGAATCTTCAGCAGAGAAATAACAAGCGCCGAAAACGCCAACACATTTTGGTTTTTTATAGACATAATGTTCTAGGTCAAAATAGACAGCATCCTCAAAGGATAAATCTCCGTCTCCAAATTTAAGCATATTTTCCTTTGAGAGATCCGTCACTTTAATAGTGTTTTGTCTTACTATCACTAAATCTCACTCTTTCTTTTAAACATATTGAATGTCGTCTATATTTAAATTATAAGTTACATCTTTTCTTTCAACAACTACTTTTATTTTTTTTCTTACTTCCTCATCCTCTCTTACCTTGTCAAGAAGTTCTTTTGTTGGGTTAATGCAGTACGGATAACTAACAGATTTAAGCATTGTAAAATCTCCTGAAGTGTCACCATAAGCATAACTTTGAGATAAATCAATATCATATTTCTGTGTCATTTCATCAATTGCGTTTTTCTTGCTTACAGAATCCCACATTGGCGAAACCTCACCTGTATATTTGCCCTCTTTGCCCAAAAGATATATCGCACCTTTATAATCATCAAAACCATATTTCAATGCCATTTCTCTTACGAGTTCAATTGGAGAGCCAGAGATTATTATCAGAACATGATTATTTTCTTTATGCCATTTAATTCTTTCCCTGGAAAATGTATAAACTCTATCTCCCTTTTGTTCTATAACTCGATTAGCTATAAATTCAATATGATGCTTATCTATTCCTTTAATAGCTTCCATATATATATCAATCATTTTTAGTAAATATAAATCATAGTCCCCTTCTCTTCTATCCCATTTTAGAAAACTTGGACGTACTTCCTTATACCATTTATCCGGCTCAATTATTTCATACTTAATCATTTTTTTAAAAACTTCAGTAATTAAGCCTTCTCTGTATAAAGTACCATCAATATCGAAAAATGCTGCAATTCTTGTCATAATTATCACTCCATTACTTTAATTTTTAATTTTTATTTTATCACCATTATTAGAAATAATACAACCTATTTGTAAAATAATTTGCAACTTTACATTGTTATTTTCTTGACTATGTACGAATATACTGATATTATAAGTATGTGATAATGATTTTCAATGTGAGGTGTTAATAATGTGCATTTGCGATTTAAAACCTGGTGAGGTTGGATTAATAAATGAAATTGCAGGAAACGAAAAACTAGCTAAAAGACTTCTAGCACTTGGTTGCGTTGAAGGAACTGAAATAACTTTGAAAAGAGTAGCTCCCTTAGGTGATCCTATAGTTGTAAATCTAAGAGGAACAGATTTCGCACTTAGAAAGAAGGACGCTAAAAATATTTTTATAAAATAAGGGGGAATATTAATGACAACTATCGCTCTACTTGGAAACCCTAATGTAGGTAAAACAACATTATTTAATGAATTAACTGGTTCAAACCAATACGTTGGAAACTGGGCAGGAGTAACCGTAGAAAAAAAAGAAGGTTTCTATAAAGATATCAAGATTGTAGACTTACCAGGAATTTATGCTATGGATACATTCTCTAACGAAGAAAAAGTTTCTAAAACTTTTTTAGAAGAAGGAAATGTAGATGCAATACTAAACATTGTTGATGCATCTAATTTACAAAGAAACCTATATCTTACTACTCAATTAAAGGATTTTAACATTCCAATTATATTAATATTAAATATGATGGATATTGTTCTAAAAAAGGGATTTTTAATTGACATAGACCTATTAGAAAAAGAGATGGGAGTAAAAGTTATACCTATCAGCGCTTCTAAAGGTAAAGGTATTGAACATATTAAAGAATTAATTGAGAAGAAGGATTTCGAACGTCCTTCAACTGATAATGATTTTCATATGCAAAACGAAGTTGAAGTTTATGGTTTCTTAGATAGTATCCTTTCTAACATCTTAGTTAATAAAGATTCCCATGAGGCTAAAAAGATAAATGGAAAAAATCAAGAACTTATAAAAAACTTAAATGTAAAAGAAGCTAAAGTTTCTGATATATCTGAGAAGTTAGATAAAATATTTCTGAATCCCTTCCTAGCTTATCCTCTATTTATAATCGCAGTTGCATTTATTTTTAAATTTACTTTCAGTTGGGTTGGAATTCCTTTATCTGACTGGTTAGATGGTACAGTATTACAAGGGTTAATCATTCCTGGTGCTGAAAATTTATTATCTACCTCTTCAGGTTGGTTTAAAAGTTTAATTGTCGATGGAATCATTTCAGGTGTTGGTAGCATAGTTGTTTTACTACCTGTTATTTTAGCCTTATTCCTATGTATTTCTATTTTAGAAGACTCAGGGTATATGGCAAGAGTGGCATTTATAATGGACAAACTAATGAGAAAGATGGGTCTATCAGGCAAAGCATTCATACCTATGATGGTTGGTTTCGGTTGCTCAGTACCTGCTATAATGTCAGCTAGAACTCTAGAAAGTGAAAAAGATAGAAAATTAACCGCTTTACTAGTGCCATTTATGAGTTGTAATGCTAGATTACCTGTTTACTTAGTATTTTCTAGCGTATTCTTCAGAGGAAAAGAAGCTATAGTTGTAGCCTCTCTTTATTTAGCCGGTATTATAGTGGCATTTATACTAGGAATATTCTTTAAAAACACATTGTTTAAAAAAGACGAAGAACCATTTATAATTGAGCTTCCTGAATATAAAGTTCCTGAAATTAAAAATGTTCTTAAGCACACTTGGGACAAAGGTAGTGGTTTCTTAAAGAAAGCTGGAACAATTATTTTCTCAATGAGTGTTGTTATATGGTTCTTATCAAACTTTAATTTTTCAGGCTTAGTAAGTGAAATTAATACTAGTTTCCTTGCATCAATTGGAAATGTTATAGCTCCATTCTTTGCACCTTTAGGTTTTGGAAATTGGCAAGCAGCCGTATCATTACTTACAGGGTTATTAGCAAAAGAAACAGTTGTATCAACTATGCAAGTTATTTACACAGGAGATTTATCAAGTATATTACCTAGTTTCTTTAATTTCTTAACTGCACTTTCATTTATGGTATTTGTACTTTTATACACACCATGTGTATCTGCAATTGGTACTATGAAAAAAGAATTTGGTTCAAAATTCACCCTATTTTCTGTAGTATTCCAATTAGCTGTAGCTTGGGTAGCTGCATTTATGGTTTATAATATTGGCGGATTATTATTTTAAGGAAGTGATTTATATGAAAGAAATTTTAATAGCAGGGGTTATCCTTGCAGTAGCTGGATATTTTATCTTTAAGAGTTTGAGAAAGTCTTCTAAGGGTGAATGCAATTGTGGAAGTTGTTCAAGCAGTTGCCCAAAGTATGAAGAAGACCATGGACTTAAAATAAAAAAATAAGTAATATCTCACATTTATGTTTATATACTTACAAATAAGAGGCTGTTGCAATATGCAATAGCCTCTTATTTTAATTACATTTTTTCTATAACTTGTATTCCTATCAAATCTAATGAATTCTTTATCACTTGGCAAGTAGCTTCGATTAATTTCACTCTTGCTATTTTAAGTCCTTCATCTTCTAAATTGCTAACTGAATGAGAATTATAGAACTTGTTAAAGGCTTTAGCTACATCAACAGAGTATCTAGTTACTATTGAAGGTTCAAGCTTATCTAAAGCACTAAGAATGTTTTTATTAAAGTTTTCTAGTGTTTTTATAAGTTCAAACTCCTCTTTAGAACTTAATTTGCTATAATCTACTTCCCCTTGAATTTCTCCAACTTTTCTTAATATACTTTTTGCTCTTGCATAAGCATATTGAACATATGGGCCAGTCTCTCCATCAAAAGAAAGCATTTCCTTCCAATCAAATACTATATCTTTCTCTCTTGAATTTTTAAGGTAAGTAAATATTACTGCACCTATACCAACTTTTTCAGCAACTTCTTCTTTATTCTCTAATGAAGGATTCTTTTCATTTATTGTTTCAAGAACCTTTTCTCTAGCTTCTCTTAATAGATCTTCTAATAGGATAACCTCTCCTTTTCTTGTAGATAGTTTTCTATCAGCAAACTTAATTAGTCCAAAGCCTACATGTACGCAATCTTTAGCCCATTCATGACCAGCTAATTCTAACACCTTAAATACTTGTTTAAAATGAAGTGCTTGAGGTGATCCAACAACATATATGCTCTTTTTGAAATCATAATTATTTTTTCTATACATAGCTGCTGCTAGATCTCTTGTAGCATATATAGTAGCTCCATCTGATTTTAATATTATGCATGGAGGCATATTATAATCTTCTAGCATTACTACTTGTGCCCCATTACTTTCAGTTAAAAGTTTCTTTTCTTGTAGTTCTTTTATAACAACATCCATCTTATCGTTATAGAAACCTTCACCTGCATATGAATCAAACTTTACACCTAACTCATCATATACCTTATTAAACTCTTTTAGAGATAGTTCAGTGAATCTCTTCCATAACTCATTAGCTTCTTGATCTCCATCTTCTAATTTCTTAAACCACATTCTTCCTTCATCTTCTAGTTCAGGATTCTTTTCTGCCTCATCATGGAATTTTACATATATTCTTAGTAATTCATTTATTGGTTCTCTTTCAAGAGCCTCCTCATCTACCCATCTTTTATAAGCAGAAATTAGCTTTCCGAATTGAGTTCCCCAGTCACCTAAGTGATTTATTCCAACTGATTTATATCCTTGGAAATTGAACATCTTGTAAAGAGCATTTCCTATTACTGTAGAGAATAAATGTCCTACATGGAAAGGCTTTGCAATATTAGGAGATGAGTATTCAACACATACAGTTTCACCATTTCCTATATTTGATGATCCATATTTATCTCCTAAATCTATAATATTTTCAATTGTATTTTTTGAAAAAGATCCTTTATCTACAAAAAAGTTAAGGTATGGTCCTAGGTTTTCAACTTTTTCAAACCCTTCAACGTTTATCTTATCTTTAAGCTCAGCTGCAATCATATTTGGAGCTTTTCTTAATACTTTAGATAATTGGAAGCATGGGAAGGCATAATCTCCCATATCACCATTTGGGGGTATTTCAATTAATGCTTCAATCTTATCTTTCTCTAATTCAATAACTGAACCAATTCTTTCAGCTACAATCTTTTTATAATCCATCTTTCTTCCTCCTAGTTGTTATATTTTTTCAAATAAAAACGCCTCTTTATTATAAAAATAAAGAGACGGAATTCCCGCGGTACCACTCTAATTCAAAATAGTGTTATACTTAAAACACTATAATGCCACTCAATCATCTAACGCTTAAATTGCGACTACCCAATAGAAAACACCAGGCAGCTTCTCCAAGGCTCTCTTCATTTTAATCTCTCCTACAGAGCTTACACCATCCTCTGCTCGCTTAAAGATACTAATTAAACTACTTTCCTCTTCCCAGAATTTAAAATATTACATTATTCATATTATACATTTTACATTTAAAAAATGTCAATAAAAATAGCATCATTAGTTCTATTTAATGTATTTTGCTATGAAAACCACTTGTTACAATATATCATTAGCTAATATAAATAGAGGTTGCCTTAATGAAAATTTAAGACAACCTCTATTCCTCATTTTAACCTAGCAGTCAAAAACATTATATTCTTTCCTAGGCCAGTCCATTTTGTTTCATATTCAGTCATAATATTTTCTTTAAAATCTGATTTGTGTAAATCATAAGTCAGGAATTCAATATTAAAGCCTGATTCTTTAAAATACTCTTGTGATTCATCAAAAAGTTCTTTATCATCTGTTTTAAACCAAATTTGTCCACCATTCTTCAAGAAACCCTTATAGATTTCAAGAAATCTGCTATGAGTCAATCTTCTTTTTTTATGTCTGTCTTTTGGCCAAGGATTACAGAAATTTATATATATTTTAGAAATTTCATCTTTATCAAAAACCTCTTCTATAAAAGTAATATTAAGAGGTATCAGTCTAATATTTTCTACGCCTTCTTCGTTAACTCTTCTTAAGGCGTTAACTAATACTTCATCTTTTAAATCAATTGCTATATAGTTCATATTAGGATTGTTTCTGCAATTTAAAGCTGCAAATTGACCTCTTCCACAACCTAATTCTAAATATATAGGATTATTATTTCCAAAGACCTCACTCCATTTTCCTTTGTACTCCTTTGGATTTACAATAACCTTTGGATCTGCTTCTAATTCTGGTCTTGCCCACCACTTTTTCCTTAGTCTCATGGTTCCTCCTTAAAATAAATTCGCTACAAATACCATTAGTTTTGATAATTGTTCTATAACTGCTGCTGATGGTCCTGATATTACTTTCCAAGCAAAAAACACTACAATAAAGAATATTATCATTTGATACTTGTATATTTGATCTCCAATTCTTCTAAATGCTCTTGGAAATAAATCTTCTAATATGTTAAATCCATCAAATCCTGGCACGGGTAATAGGTTGAAGAAAAATAAATTAACATTAATTGTAACAATCATCAAAAGCATTCTTGCTGTTAAATAAGCAAGATCCCCATTACTTCCCATAGTAAGGCGAAAAAATATCCCCGTAATTACAGTAAATATAATAGCAACAATTAAATTTGCTAATGGTCCTGCTATAGATACCTTTAAATCATCTTTATAATAATTTTTAAATGCCCTTGGATTAACTGGTGTAGGTTTTGCCCATCCAAATCCAAATATTAAAATCATAATAAATCCCATAGGGTCTACATGCGCTAAAGGATTTAATGTCAATCTTCCTTGGAATCTGGCGGTTTTATCACCCAATCTATCAGCCATCCATGCATGTGCATATTCATGAAATGTAAATGCAACCAAAATTGCAGGTATAGATAGTACAATATTTAACATATTAAAATTCATTTTCAATCCTCCTTATATAAATGATATTATAGCATAAGAAATTTAAATAATGAATTATCTATTAAAGAAAAATTCATTATTACTAACTATGTCCACTATTGCTGATTATAGTCAATTTATTAAGTATATATAATGCAAAAATCATATTACATCTCATGTCAAAACTCTTAGTTAAAACTTCTAAAAGCTCTAAGTGACATGTAAATTCTTTAATGCATTATATATTATAAAAAGGATGGAGCAGATCCATCCTTATATAAGTTACTCTTTATTAAAAGGTGTTTTAATAAGTTTTCCTTGTGATGTTGAAGCTATTCCTAAATCATATACACCTAAATATGTTCCTTCATATTTATATTCCTTTGACATTGTTACATCTTTTATTATACCTTGTAACATATCATTCACCATTACATCGCCTTTTTGAGAAACAAAAATATTTTCTTTATCAACAGGTTTATCGAACAGAACTGTTTTCCAACTTCCTGTATCAGTGTCTAAGCTACCATACATAACTTTAGATATCTTTCCACCTTCAGCAATACCAACATATACTACATCATTGCTATCTATATATAATAATTTTGTTTTGTTCGTAAATGATAGCCTTATATTAGGATTAGTCGCATATATATTTCCATTTAAATCATCTTCATAAATGAGTCTATCCACATGAGGAATTACTTTTATACTTCCAATTATCGAGCTGTTTAGATTCATTTTTGTAATTTTATGATTAATATCAATTCTATAAACTAAACCTTTGACTCCTTTTTCATTAACTTTTATATAAGTTACATTATGAAGCGTTGAGGCATCAATACTATCTACTACTGCGCCTTGATCTAATGAATCTAACTTTTCAACTTTTCCTACTTCATTCTTACTTGCATCGTAATAATTTAAAAAGAAATTACTCTTCTTTCCTTCACTGCTTTCTTTATCTACAAATAATATTCTATTTCTATCTGAAAGCCAAATATAATTTAAAATTTTTGATTCATTTTCAGTTTTGACACTTTTTGATTCTCCTGTTTTTGTATCAATTATGTTTAATATCCCATCTTTTAAATAAGATAGATACTTTCCATCAAAGCTAATCTTATAATCCACGTTCTCTGTTATGTTAATTTCTTTATCAGTTGCCTTTTTCTTGTCATCAACCTTTACAGCTTTAAAATTATTGCTACTTACAAATATCTTTTTATCTAAATAAAGAAGCCCTAAAGATTGAATTGTTAAAGAAATTATAATCCAAATGATTATTCTCTTAAATACCTTCATTAAATTCTCTCCTTTTTACTTTACTATAAAAGCTGTAGGAATACTTCTTTCACCTAAGCTATCTGAAGGAGTATTTATTACATCACCTTCATAATACATAGTAGTAGATTTTCCTCCATCTAGGTTAGCAGCATTAACAGCTCCATATTTTATCATAACATCTTGAGCTTCCTTTAGTGTTGCTCCAACACTCTTAAACACTTGTCTTCCATCTATAACAAGTAACATTATAGATCCATCATTTTTCTGGCCTATTACTGTTCTAGGAGCAATTCCCCATCCACCATCGCCAGATTTGATTGTTCCTTTTCCATTAATAACCAACGCTGGTCCAAAGGTTACTGCTTCTTGAGCACCTAGGTTAGTAAGTTCTTTTAATGAGTATTTTCCAACTAACAATCTTCCTTCTTTATTTATTGCTATCATATCGGTCTTACTATTTTCATCAGCATCATAGGAAATTACCTTTCCTTCTGACATAATTAAACCAATTACTTGTCCTCCATTTCCTGCCCAAGTTGAATTTGCAGATTTATCAGTAAATCCACCTGCATTTATAGCTGCTATTGCATTATTATCCTTTGCAATTTGAGAAACGGTTTGCCCTTCCACACCAAGCTTTGATGTATATCCAACATGAACTCTAGTTGGGTCTTTAACAACAAGTAAATATCCTTTAAATTTATCACTTTCTATATCGAATCTTTCTATAGTGTCATCATGACTTTTAGGAATACTTATCTCTTTATCAGATGCATCTGTATTTCCTTCTTCAATATTATTATTTTCAGCTAATATCTTATCAATTTCACTTTGACTTAAAAACCATTTTGCTAAGAACTGACTTTTATAAGAGGTCATTGCTGCTCCTACAAAGCCTTTTTTTACATTTTTGAAAGGTCCGTAGTACAAGAAGAATGGCCCTGTTATTGCAGTAAATACAACTTCAAAAACAATAAAAGCAATAAAGATTTTAAATGAAAATCTTCTTTTTTTCTTACCTTTAACTTCTTTTTTATTTTCGCTCATTATTCATTCCCTTTCCACAAAAAATTAAGCAGACAAAAATATTACCTGCTTAATTATATATTTTTATACACTTTTAATCAACAATGTATGATTACATTTTACAATATTTTATTTTTTAACACTATTTAGTGGTAGGTGGTTTTTGATTATTACCAGTATCATTTGTAGGAGGGTTACTGCCTCCAGGTGTTGTGCCTCCGTTTGAAGGTGTTCCACCAGGTGTTGTTGCACCACCAGTTGTTCCCCCATTAGCAGGAGTATTTCCAGGTGTTGTTGCTCCTCCTGTCCCGTTAGTTGGAACAGTTCCTCCATCTCCCTCTGTTTTAGTTGGAGTTTTAGTACTTGGATTTATTACATCTCCATTTTCATCAAGTGCAGGCTTATCAGCTGGATTAAACGCTTCAGCCTTTGCCATATATTGACTTATTATACTTCTAAAGCTTGCTAAGTTATAATCTTTTGATTCCCACTTTTTGTCATTAAAAATAAAATCTTGTAGCACTTTTCCATTCTGCTTGGCATCAATTAAAAATACCCTTCCTTTATCCATATATTCTCCACCTTGGCTTAATTCAGTGGCCGGAATTTGTAATTGTTCAAAAACAGGATTATCAAACTTATAAAATGTATATGCATAATTAAATATTGTCATTGGATCAATATTAGTTTTTACACACTTTAACAATGCATTAGCAACTGAAGGGTATTTTATTGGCGATATTTCTTTTCCCTTTTGTGCGAGCAGAGTAACTACAGATTTTTGTCTAGCAACTCTCTCATAATCACCATTACCTACCTTTCTAATTCTGGCATAGGATAAAGCTTGCTGTCCATCAAGATGCTGCAATCCTGACTTAGTTAATGGCGGAGATTTTACTGTATCAACCTCACCAATATATTTGTTTATCTCATTAATTTCATAATCTTTTACATCTATATCTAAACCACCCATAGCATCTACTATATCTTGAAATCCCCAGAAATTAACAACTACATATTTATCTAATGTTACCCCAAAGTTTTCTTTTATTGTTTTAATTAGTAACTCTGGACCTCCAATAGAATACGCAGCATTAATTTTTTGTTCCCCATACCCAGGAATTTTTATTAATGTATCTCTCATAATTGAACTTAATTTTACTTTTTTAAGATTGGTATCTATTGTTGCTATTATAATTGAATCACTTCTCGATTTTTCATCGAGTGTTCTCCCATCTATACCTACCAACAAAATATTTATTATACCATTTTGTTCTTGATACTTTATTTCCTCCTTATCCTCTTTTGGAACTTCTACAACCTTTTCAGGTTCAACATAAATTTTGCTTTTTATATAGTAATAAGTTCCCACAGAAGCAGTAGCAATTATAAGAAGTAGCGTGCTAATTACTATTATAATCTTTTTCCTCTTACTCATTTTTTTCATTCTCTTACCCCATCTTTTACATAAAGTTTAAATATAATAAAATAATTATACTATATAAATTTTCACATTGGTTGCGAAAAAATGACATTTTAATGTTATAATTTTCTTAAAAACCAATAGGAGGTCATTTTTTGAAATTACTAATTTTAGAAATACTACAAAGTAATAAATATAATTATGTTTCTGGTGAGGATATAAGTAAGACTTTAGGGGTTACAAGAGCTGCTATTTGGAAGTATATAAAATCCTTACAAGAAGAAGGATACATAATTGAATCTTCTCCTAGAAAAGGATATAAACTTACTTTTGCTCCTAGTAAACTATCAATTGATAAATTAACTAGTAATTTATCTAAAAATACATTAGTAAAAAAAATACTTTATTTTGATACCATAGAATCAACAAATGATTATTGCAAAAATCATTCCGAAAATATTCAGAGTGGAACTATCGTATTAACTGACCATCAGCTTAATGGAAGAGGTAGATTTGATAGAAACTGGTTTTCACCAAAAGGCAAAGGAATATACTGCTCTATATACTTAAAGCCAGAATTATCTCCATACGAAATATCTAAAATCACTTCAATTATCTGTGCAGCAATAATAGAGGTTCTGCATTCATATAATATTGATGCAAAAGTTAAATGGCCTAATGATATTTATCTCGACAATAAAAAAATTGGTGGCATCCTAACAGAAATGAAAGGAGACATGGACAGAATAAACTACTTAATAATTGGCTTTGGTCTAAACATAAATCAGGAATCTTCTGAATTTCCTGAAGAAATTAGTACAATAGCTACCTCATTAAAAACAGTTTATAATAAAGACTTCGATAGAGAAGCTCTATTAACTGATATTCTTGATAAATTTGAGCACTTTTACAATAACTTTGGAGTAAATTTTGACTTCTCCTATCCGCTAGAAATAATAAGAAATAATTCTTATGTTATTAATAAACATGTAACTTTAATTAAAGGTAAAGAACTTATTAACGGAAAAGTAATAAATATAGGTGAAAACGGTGAACTTATTATTGAAAGAGACGGTAAGACTGAAAGTATTTTTTCAGGAGAAATTTCTTTAAAAATAAATAATTAGTACATAACAAAAAAGAAACCCACTTATGAGTTTCTTTTTTTAGTTGCATGGTAATTAAGTAAATTATTTTATATTCCTGCTTCTTTTAGATGTTTTTTAATAATCTCAGCAGAAGCTTTAAGCTTATCACTTTCCTTCTCTTCTAATGACACTTCTAGTATTTGTTTAGCTCCTTCTCTATTAACTATTGTTGGAATAGCTAAATATACATCTTCAAGTCCATATTCACCTTTAAGTAATGAGCTTACAGTTAATATAGAATCTTCATCTCTTATGATGGCTTCAACAATTCTACTAATTGCAAGACCCACTGCGTAATTAGTATACCCTTTTTTATTTATTATTTCATAAGCTGCATCTTTAACTTTATCAGGGATTGTTTCTTTAAAGCTGCCATTACATCTCTTACACATTCTACTGCAATACTCATCTGCAGAAACTCCTGCAATATTTGTTAAGCTCCATGCTGCAATTTCAGAATCTCCGTGTTCCCCTATTATATAAGTATGAATATTTCTTGCATCAATTTCAAAATGCTCACTTAACATATATTTAAACCTTGATGTGTCTAAAACAGTTCCTGAACCAATAACCCTATTTGCAGGTAATCCTGAGATTTTATAAGCTATATAAGTTAATATATCTACTGGATTAGATACAACTAATAAAATACCATTAGGACTGTATTTTACTACTTCAGGTACAATGCTTTTAAATATAGGAATATTTTTATTTATAATATCCAATCTTGATTCCCCTGGTTTTTGCCCAATTCCAGCAGTAATAATAATTATATCTGAATCTTTTGTATCTTCATACCCTCCAGCCTTTACATCTACTGCTTTAACAAATGCAGCTCCATGAGATAAATCCATAGCTTCTGCTTCAGCTTTTTCTTTATTAATATCAACAATTACAATTTCTGATGCTAATCCATTTAACATTAATGCATATGCAGTTGTTGAACCAACAAAACCAGCACCAACAATTGAAATTTTAGTTCCTTTTTCTTTAATCATATTAACTACCTCCTCTTAATAATGATTCCTTATTGAGAATTATTATCTATGATATTATTATATTCTTTTCCAAAGTTATTTTCAATATGTTTGTTAAATTTTTCATTAATTTGACCCACCTATATATCTATTCACAAAAAATTTAAGTTTTTATATAAAATATTAAAAAAATACTCTTATATTTTGTCTTAATATGATATATAATTTGTTAGTACTAATGATTAGGAGGTAGATCGATGATAATAAATGTACTTGGTGTTCCTATATTTTATGGATGCGATAGAGAAGGTGTTAACTTAGGGCCAGATACCCTGAGAGAGCATGGACTTTTAGATATATTGAAAGAAAATAATAAGATTTTTGATTTAGGAAACATTTATGTACCAAAAGTTTCTCATGAAAATAAATTTGCAGAGCATAAAAACATGAAATACTTAGCTGCTATTGTTGAGACAAACAAAAATTTAGCTCATGCAGTATATGCTTCATTAGCATCAAAATCTTTTCCTTTTGTTGTAGGTGGAGATCACTCATTAGGATTAGGAAGCTTAAGTGGTGCTGCAAAATACTTTAACGATGACTTAGGTGTTGTTTGGGTTGATGCTCATGGAGATATTAATACTCACTTAACTACTCCTTCAGGCAACGTTCATGGAATGCCTTTATCTGCTGCAATGGGTATTGGCCATAATTTATTAACTGATTTATATTTTAGTGGCAGAAAAATAGATCCAAGTAAGGTATTTATAGTTGGAGCTAGAGATTTAGATAAAGGTGAAATGGAATTAATAAGAAATTTAAAAATAAACGTTTGGACTACTAATGATATTAAGTCTATTGGTATAAAAGCATTTTTAGAAGATTTTAAAAATAGACTCACTCAATTAAATATAAACAACCTGCATCTTAGTTTTGATATAGATTCTTTGGACTCTTCCTTCGTACCTGGAACAGGCACTCCTGTAAGCAAAGGTATCAATATGAAAGAGAGTAAAGAAATTCTATCAGGATTATTTGCTACTAACATAATTCGTTCTATGGATTTTGTAGAATTCAATCCTCTATTAGATGAAGAACATGAAACTTTACGCAATTGTAAGGAGTTATTAGCTCATATTGCAAAACTTATAAAATAAAAAGTGCTGCCTTAGCAGTACTTTTTTTATTATTCTCAATTTCTTTTATAACATATACATAAATTTCTTAAATTTTTCTTTAAACTTCAAAGTATTTATATTATTATAAAAATAGTTATCTAAGGAGGACTAGAAGATGAAATTACTATTTTTTGATACTGAAACTACAAGTATACGCCCAGGGAGAATATGTCAACTTAGTTATATCATTGTAGATTCAGGTGTTAAACCTCAACAAACTTATGGGAAAAACTATTTTTTTACTGTAGATGAAATGGATCCATCAGCTGAAGCAGTGCATGGATTTTCTTTAGAGAAGTTATATGACTTAAGTAACGGCAATTATTTTGAAGATTCTTATGAAGAGTTTCTAGAGGATTTTATGCAAGCTGATTTTATTATAGGACATAATGTATCTTTCGATATAAAATTCTTATCTCATGAACTTCTATACATACTAGGGGAAGAATTTAATGCTAAACGCACCTTTTGCACAATGAATTATTATAAAGATATTCTTAAACTACTTAAAAACAATGGTGAATATAAAAACCCTAAACTACAAGAGGTAGTTGATTATTTTAATATATCAAAATCAAAAATCGAAGAAACAGCAGATAAGTTATTCGAAGGTAGTGGAAACTATCATGATGCTAGATTCGATACAGCTGCTACATATTTAATTGTTGTAGAAGGAATAAAGAAAAAACTAATACCTGCTGGATATTTTTCTTCTAAAATTTAAAAAGGCTTCATATGAAGCCTTTCTTTTATTTATCATAACTATTAGCTAAATCGATTCTCTCTTTTGCTGTAGGATGATCAAACCTTAGTAGCTTATACCACTCATCAACATCATATGGTGAAAGATTAGTTTCCATAAACTTAAGTTCTAATATACCATTTGTTAAATTATCTTTTGTAATTTGTATTGCAAACTTATCAGCATCCAACTCCACTTTTCTCGAATAATATAGTGAAACAGGATTTAAAACCATTCCTATTAATGTTGAGATTAATAAAATGTATGCAAGTCCATAGGGTCCCTTAATTTCTCTATTATTTCTTTTGGCTATAATAAATGCAAGTATATAAGCTGGGAAGTACGTTAGTGCCCCTAATAGAAATTCTAGCGCGATTCCCTTTGGAATATGATTAAGTTTATAATGTCCTATTTCATGTGCAACTACTGATAATATTTGTGATTCATCTAGATTATTCAATGTAGTATCCCATACAACTATTCTCTTTGAGGAAAAAATCCCTGTCATATATGCATTTAATGCAGATGTCTGGTCACTCATTTTCACTTGATATACACTGATATTATTAATTCCCTCTCTATGAGCTAAATCTTTTATTTTTGATTCCAATTCTTTATTTTGCATTGGAGTTATTTCATTTAGCAGCGGATCTACAACAAACGGGAAAATAAATGTTCCTAATATAACAGAAAAACCTGTAAAGATTACAACTAAAAGTGGCCACAACTTAAACCTTTTAAAAATATAATATAAAATTGTTACAGACAAGGTAGTTAACACAAAATTTAAAGCTTCATTTTTAAATAAGTCCAAGAGCCACGAAAAAAAGTCGTAATTTAATAGTCCTACAAGTTTCAATCTATAAAATGAAGAAAAGAATGTTAGCGGGAAAAAGATAATAAAACTAGTTAAGTAATATACCACACCTATTATTATCCCTTCTCTTATATAATTATTTCGTTTTAAAAATTTATTTTCTACAATTTCAATTATTCCGCATTTAATTATAAATATAGGGAAAATTATACTTAAGGCAATGTTCAATAAAAAATATCCTTTTGAAAAAGCATAATTTGCTTTTACTAATGAAGTTTCTATAGGTGGAATAATTTTATCTTTTTCTATCTTAATTTCAACCTTTTTATCTGAATGAAACTGCCCTTTATATTTACTTTCCAAAAATAATGTAAAGGCCATGGTTATAAAAAATGTAATTGAGAGTAATACTAATAAACGTAATAAAAATTTTTTCACTTTTCTTCTCCTTTTACTTTATTTAAACAATACTCTTTTATAGATATTATATAACTTAGTATGTTTTATATTTCAAAAATTTTGTATAATACACTCATATAAAGTCTTAACATATTGATTTTATCGCATTCTCTTATAAATGGAAAAAAGCATATTTTTATATTATATTAAATAATATATTGAAATATATCTAAATTATGTTATAATAATATTATAAGCAATAATAATTATTAAATAATAATGGAGGTAAGTATTATGAAAAGTTATATTTGTGATGTATGTGGTTATGTATATGATCCTGCGGTAGGAGATGAAGACAACGGTGTTGCTCCTGGAACTTCTTTTGAAGATATTCCAGAAGATTGGGTTTGCCCACTTTGCGGTGTAGGTAAAGATGAATTTTCTCCAGTAGATTAATTTATTATATTATAAATAAAAAAGAGGTAATGCCTCTTTTTTATTTTTTGCTTACTTCTATTAGTAACTTTTCTAATTCTTTTGCTTTATTCTTATTCATCGCTGGCATTAATTCAAGCTTATATTTCATACCAAGTGCTTCATACTTATTAACACCAAGCAAATGATATGGCAAAATTTCAATTTTCTCAACATTTTTAAGGTTTATTATAATTTCCCCTAGCTTATTAATTGCCTGTTCATTGTCGGTTACCCCTGGCATCATAACATGCCTAATCCACATCTTTTTATTCATCTTATTTGCAAGAGCTAAAAACTTCAAACTTTCATCTATTTTTCTTCCAGTAATCTTTTCATATTCTATTGGATCATAATGTTTAATATCAAAAAGAATTAAATCTACTAATTCAAGTATTTCTTCATATCTTCCTAAGCCCACTCCTGCTGTGTCAATTGTAGTATGAATACCTCTTGATTTACATAATTTTAGCACTTCAATTAGAAACTCAGGTTGTAGAAGCGGCTCGCCGCCTGAAAAAGTCACTCCTCCTCCAGAGTTTTTAAAATATGTTTTATATCTCTCTATTTTTCTAACTAACTCTTCGGGTGTATATTCAGTTCCCCCTTTAGTATTCCATGTATCTGGATTATGACAAAAAGAACATCTTAGAGCACATCCTTGAAAAAAGACCACAACTCTTATCCCTGGACCATCCACTAATCCCATTGTTTCTATTGAATGAATATTTCCTTTTATCATACTATCACCTCTTTTAAAAATAGGAGGCTGTAGGAATTTTAATAAAATCCCTATTCTAGCCTCCATTAAACTTTTACTTTATTATAAACTTTCGTGGAAAGTTCTACTTATAACTTCTTGTTGTTGCTTTCTTGTTAATCTATTAAAGTTAACAGCATAACCTGAAACTCTTATTGTTAATGAAGGATATTTTTCAGGGTGGTCCATTGCATCCATTAATGTTTCTCTATTAAACACATTAACATTTAAGTGATGAGCACCTTGAGTAAAGTATCCATCTAGAACTCCAACTAGGTTTTCTTCTCTTTCATCCTCTGCCTTACCTAAAGCATCTGGTACTATTGAGAAAGTATTTGATACTCCATCTTCACAAACTTCATTATATGGTATCTTAGCAACTGAATTTAATGAAGCTAAAGCACCATTATTATCTCTACCATGCATTGGATTTGCTCCTGGAGCAAATGGTTCTCCTGCTTTTCTTCCATCCGGTGTTGCACCTGTTTTCTTACCATAAACTACGTTAGATGTGATAGTTAATACTGATAATGTATGTTTTGCATCTCTATATAGTGGGTGCTTTTTAAGCTCACTTGAGAACTTATTTACTAATTCAACAGCTATATCATCAACTCTATCATCATCATTTCCATACTTAGGGAAATCTCCATCAATTTCAAAATCAACAGTTATTCCATTTTCTCTGATTGGTCTAACTCTTGCATATTTTATAGCACTTAATGAATCAGTAGCTACAGAAAGACCTGCAATTCCAAATGCCATCAATCTACCAACCTCAGTATCATGAAGAGCCATTTGACCTGCTTCATAAGCATATTTATCATGCATAAAGTGAATTATATTCATAGTATCAACATATAGCTTAGCAACATATTCTAAAACTTTAAAATAACTTGCTTTTACTTTTTCATAATCAAGTATTTCATCTTCTATTTTCTCAACACCTGGTACTACTACTGTACCCTTCTTCTCATCTACTCCGCCATTAATAGAGTATAATAAGGATTTTGCTAAGTTACATCTAGCTCCAAAGAATTGCATTTGTTTTCCAACCTTCATTGCAGATACACAGCAAGCTATTGCATAATCATCTCCATATATAGGTCTCATAACTTCGTCATTCTCATATTGAATAGAATCTGTTAGTATAGACATCTTTGCACAGTACTTCTTGAATCCTTCTGGTAAAGAATCAGACCATAAAACTGTCATATTTGGTTCTGGTGCAGATCCTAAATTTGATAAAGTATGTAAATATCTAAAGGAGTTTTTAGTTACTAATGTCTTACCGTTAACTCCCATTCCTCCAATTGATTCAGTAACCCAAGTTGGATCTCCTGCAAATAAATCATTATATTCTGGAGTTCTTAAATGTCTAACTAATCTAAGCTTAATTATGAATTGATCTATTATTTCTTGTGCCTCTTTTTCAGTTAATAGACCTCTCTTTAAATCTCTCTCTATGTATATATCTAAGAATGTTGAAGTTCTTCCTAATGACATTGCAGCACCATTATTTTCTTTAACTGCTGAAAGATATCCAAGATATACAGCTTGTACTGCTTCTTTTGCATTTTCTGCTGGCTTAGATAGATCTACGCCATATTTTAATGCCATACTCTTTATAGCTCCAAGGGCTCTTATTTGTTCAGAAACCTCTTCTCTTTTTCTAACAAGTTCATCTAGCATATCGCCCTTTAGATTTTTTAAATCCTTTTTCTTTTCTTCTATTAAAAAGTCGATTCCATAAAGAGCAATTCTTCTATAATCACCTATTATTCTTCCTCTTCCATATGCATCAGGAAGACCAGTTAATAATCCTGCGCTTCTTGCCCATCTAATTTCATCAGTATAAGCATCAAATACACCTTGATTATGTGTCTTTCTATACTTAGGAAAATTCTCTCCTATTTCTTCATCTATAGTATATCCATATGCTTCTAATGATTGTTCAACCATTCTCCAACCACCAAATGGATTTACTATTCTTTTTAATGGAGCATCTGTTTGTAGACCTACTATAACTTCATTTTCCTTATCTATGTAACCAGCTTCATAGCTATCTATGCCTGAAACTCTATCTGTTGCCACATCAATGATGCCTTTTTTGATTTCCTCAAGTATTAATTCGCTTGATTTATCCCAAACCTTTTTAGTTTTATCAGTAATACCTTGTAAAAACTTATCATCACCTTCGTATGGTGTGTAGTTTTTTTGTATAAAGTTCCTAACATCTATCTTTTCTTGCCAGGTACCTTCCTTGAATTCATCCCATTGTTTAAACATTGCACATTCCTCCTACCTGAAGTTTACAACTTCATTATATCTTATAAGTATGTAAAAGTTAATAGATTTATGTAAATGATAAAAAGTTTCATTTATTGTTAATAATTATTATCCATAAATAACAAATTATAAAAAAGATATAGTTGAAAATGACAATCATTTAACAAACTATACCCATATTTATACAAACCTATTTAGTTCCATAAACTTTATAGTAATCTTCTATTCTACTTTTCATATTATCATCAATTAATACTTGTCCGTTAACTTCTTTATTATATAAATATTCCACTACTTCTTCCATAGTAACTATTGCACAGGTTTTAAAGCCAAAATTATCACGTATCTCTTTTAGCGCTGACTCTTCACCCTTACCTTTTTCCATTCTATCTACTGAAATAATTAGTCCTTTTACTTCTACTTTTCCCTGAGCTTCTAGTATTGGCATTGTTTCATAAATAGAGGTTCCTGCTGTAGTTACATCTTCTACAATTAAAATCTTATCACCATCTTTTATTTTACTTCCTAAAAGAATTCCAGTATCCCCGTGATCCTTTACTTCTTTTCTATTAGAACAATAGTTTATATCTATATCATAGAGCTTACTTAAAGATATAGTTGTAGCCACACTTAAAGGTATTCCTTTGTATGCTGGACCAAATACTATATTAAAATCTTCATGGAAATTTTCTTTTATAGCTTTTGCATAAAAATCCCCTAATCTACTTAGTTGACTTCCTGTTTTATAGTTACCTGTATTTATAAAGAAAGGTGTCTTTCTTCCGCTCTTAGTAACAAAATCTCCAAAGGTTAATACTCCACATTCAATCATAAAATCAATAAATTCTTTTTTATATCCTTCCATTTTACCCCTCCTATAATTAAATCTTAGCTATTCCTACAAGTTCATTTATGTCCTTTATTCCTTCAACTATTAGAAAATCTTCCATTTCTTTTATTATTCTCTTGCCTGCTAAAGGGTCATAAAAATTCACTGTCCCTATCTGTATTGCGTTAGCCCCTGCCATTATAAATTCAATAGCATCTTTTCCACTCTCTATTCCCCCAAGTCCAATTACGGGGACAGAGACTGCAGAACTCACCTCATAAACCATTCTAAGTGCTATTGGTTTTACTGCTGGACCTGATAATCCTGCAGTTACATTATTAAAAACCGGTTTTCTCCTATGTATATCTATAGCCATTGCTTTTAGTGTGTTAATTAATGATAAGGAATCAGCCCCTGCATTTACACAAGTGTATGCCATGTCAACTATATCTTCTGCATTAGGTGAAAGTTTAACCATTAATGGCTTATTAGTTATTTTCTTTATTTTAGAAACAACTTCTGCTGCAACATTTGATTTAATCCCAAAAGCCATTCCCCCTGACTTAACATTAGGACATGATATGTTTAATTCAATCATATCTATATCTGTATCATTTAGCATTTCACAGGCTTTTTCATAATCTTCAATAGTTGCTCCACCAACATTGGCTATAATATTTGTGCCTAATTTTTTCATTTTAGGAAGTTCTACTTCAATAAACCCTTTAACTCCTGGATTTTGTAATCCTACAGAATTCATCATTCCCATAGGTGTTTCCCAAACTCTTATACCATCATTACCTTCTTTAGAATTTAAGGTTAATCCTTTTGAAGAAATTCCTCCTAATATACCTACTGGATAAAAATTATTATACTCTGCTCCGAATCCAAATGTACCAGAGGCTGCAATTACTGGATTCTTGAATTCTACACCATTTATATTTACTTTCATCATAATCTTTATCCTCCTTACATTTCTATATAGTTTCCATCAAAAACTGGACCATCTTTGCAGGTTCTCTTATTTCCATCCTTAGTCTTACAGGTACATACAAGGCATGCTCCTACTCCACAAGCCATATGTTTTTCCAAGGACACATATATTCTCTTATTCTTTTCTTTAGCCATTTCAACTACCTTTTTCATCATTACTTCAGGCCCACAGCATAAAATAGTATCATAATTGTCCATATCTATTAAATCTGTTACAAAGCCTTTTATACCATGCTTTCCAGTATTAGTTGAAATATTAACTTCGTCACAATAGTCATTTAGTTCCTCTTTAAGGTATATTTCATCTCTAAATCCTGCATATAAATCTATTTTCATGTTTGGGAAGTTACATCTAAGCTCTCTTGATACCTGTAAAAAGGGCGCTGTTCCTATTCCTCCAGAAACTATAGCAACCTTTCCTAAATACTCATTAGTTATAAATCCATTACCTAAGGCACCAGTGACGTAAATTTCATCTCCAGCCTTAAGCTTTGCATATTCTTCTGTACCTCTGCCAACTACAGCATATACAAATGATACTGCTTCACCATCCCAATTACATACTGAGATTGGTCTAGGCAGGAGCGTTTTTCCATTTAGTTTCAGCATATAGAATTGACCTGCCTTAACTTCATTTCTTTCAGCTATATCCATTCTATAAATATTAGGACTAATCTCAACATTACTTATAATCTCTGCTAACCTGTATTCCATAAAACCACTCCTAACCTACTTTATTAACTGCATCTAAGATTTCGTCTCTCATTCTAATAACTTCTTTTCTGGCATAATAACCTAGGGATTCTTTACCGTCTCCTTCTCTATAAGCTAATAATATTTTTCTTGAGGAATTAACTACTCCACCATTTCCCTTGTTTAGGTATAGTGCTACATCTTCAGCCTTTCCTCCCTGTGCTCCATAGCCTGGGATTAAAAAGAACATTTTTGAGAATCTACTTCTTAATTCCTTAGCTTCTTCTCTATGGGTACATCCAAGCACTCCCCCTATTTGAGAATAACCACATTCCCCTAAATAAGCTTCTCCCATTTTAGTTAATCTATCTCCAACCTCATGGTATACCTTATGTCCTAAAGTTGTGTCTAGGAATTCAATGTCATTTGCCCCTGGGTTTGATGTTCTAACAAGCGGGAATAATCCTTTTTTTCCTTTTTCGAGATATTGCAAATATGGTTCTATCGAATCCATTCCCATATATGGACTTAATGTAATAAAGTCTGCCTCAAAATCCCCCTCAAAATGTGCTTTGGCATACATCTTAGCAGTTGCCGCAATATCTCCTCTTTTTATATCTGCAATGATTATTGCTTCTTTTTCTCTTAAATAATCTAAGGTCTTCTTATAAACCTCTAATCCTCTTATTCCCAATGCCTCATAATAAGCTATTTGAACTTTAAAAACTGCAGCCACATCATAAGTTCCATCTATAATTTCTTTGTTGAATCTAAGTATTGCCTCTGCTTCATCTAAGCTAGCTTTTATAATATATTCTGGAACATACTCAATACTTGTATCTAGTCCAACACATACTACACCTTTTTCTTCTACCCTTTTAAATAATCTATCAATTATATTCAATATTTCCCCCTACTTTCTATATGCTATTTTTCCAGCCTTTATTGTCATAACAACCTCTCCAAAGTATTCCATCCCATCAAATGGTGTGTTATAGCTTTTTGAAGCAAAATTACTAGAATCAATTTTATGTTTAGAATTTAAATCCACTAATACTAAATCTCCATCATATCCTGGAGATATTCTTCCCTTATTAATCCCAAGAAGTTCACCTGGATTCGCTGACATTAACTTACTTAGTGTTTTTAAACTTATTTCATTTTCTTTAACTAATGTTGTATAACAAATTGAGAAAGCAGTTTCAAGTCCTACCATTCCTGGTGCACCCTTTTCTTTATCCTCTTTGCTATGTGGAGCATGATCTGTGCCTATTACATCTACATAGCCATCCTTAATAGCTTTAATTAAGTATTTTCTATCTTCCTCTTCTCTTATAGGAGGGTTAACTCTATAGTTAGATATTTCTGTATTTAATGAAATGTGATGAGGGGTAACTTCTGCTGTTACATTTGCTCCTTCTTTTTTCCCATCAATAACACATTTCATAGCTTCCTTAGTTGATATATGAGCCATATGAAGTTTAGCTTTTGAATATTTAGCAAGTTCAACATCTCTAATCGTCATTAGATTTTCTGCGAGTCTCATATCTATGTTTGAAAATTCATGGTTTTCAGCATGTGAAATAACTACCCATTTATTCTTTTTAGCTACTTCCATCGCATCAAGCATAACCTTAGAATCCATGACCCCTTTTCCATCATCAGATATAGCTTTTATATTTAAATTTCCTTGGAAATCTTCTAGGTGCAATATATTCTTACCATCAAAATCTTTAGTAATAGACAGGCATTGATGTAAATCTATTAACCCTACTTCTTCATTTCTCTTATATACATAATCAAGAACTTCTTTGCTTGAGCATATTGGATTAGTATTTGCCATTAAATTCACAAAAGTAAACCCACCTTTTAACGCTGCCTTAGATCCTGTTTCAATGTCCTCTTTATAAGTAAAACCTGGTTCCCTAAAATGTACATGTGTATCTATAAAGCTAGGCATCAAAGTTAAACTCTCTCCATTAATTACTTGTACATTTTTCTCAATTGAAGTACCGATTTCCTTAATTAGCCCATTTTCAATATATATATCCCCTACAAAATCATGACTTTCATCAACTATTCTTATAGCTTTTATTAATAAATTCATACCTAACCCCCTAAAATTTTGAGAATTCACTTGTTTCATCACAATACTCGCATCTATATATTCCCTCTTCTTTATTAGTAAGCTTAAATGCTTGTGGAATATGCTTTTCTACTGATGTTATACATCTTGGATTTTTGCAATAAAATATATTCTCAACTCTAGATGGTAATTCTGGCTTTACCTTTTCTACTATCTCTTCATTCTTAACTACGTTAATTGTAATACTTGGAGATATAAGCTTAAGAAATGTATAGTCTTTAATACTTATATCTTCAATCTTTATAATATCTTTTTTACCTAGTTTATTGCTGGTAACATTCATAATAAGAGCTACTGGATAATCCACCTTATTTAATTCTAAGTAATTAAATATTTTAATCCCTAGTCCAGCTCTTATATGGTCGATTACTACACCGCTTTTTATTGTAGTTATCTTTAGCATTATCTCACCTCCAAAAGTTTAAGAATTAAAGCCATTCTTACATACATTCCATATTCAGCTTGCTTAAAATAGCAGGCTCTTGGATCTTTGTCCACTTCTTGGGCTATCTCATTAACTCTTGGTAATGGGTGAAGAACTATCATTTCTTTTTTAGCTTTAGACATTTTACTTTGGTCTAAGATATAACTATCCTTTAGTCTTATATAATCCTCTTCATTAAAAAATCTTTCTTTTTGAACTCTCGTCATATATAGAATGTCTAATTTATCAATTACATCTTCTAATCGTTCTACTTCTATAAACGGTATATTTTCTTTTATCAAAATTTCATCCCTTATGTACTGTGGGATAGTCAATTCCTCTGGGGATATTAAGATTATTTTATTATTTTTATATCTAGATATGGCTTTTATAAGTGAGTGAACTGTTCTTCCAAACTTTAAATCTCCACAAATTCCTATTACATGCCCTTCTAGATTCTCTTTAAGACTTTTTATTGTTAAAAGATCTGTTAATGTTTGAGTTGGGTGCTGATGTCCACCATCTCCAGCATTAATTATAGGTACTGATGAATAAATAGATGCTACTTTTGCTGATCCTTCCTTTGGATGTCTCATGGCAATAATATCTGCATAAGTTGAAACTATTTTTATAGTATCTGAAAGACTTTCTCCTTTAGAAACAGAAGATGAGTTAGGTTCTGAAAATCCTAGTATATTTCCTCCAAGTTTCATCATCGCTGCTTCAAATGAGAATCTTGTTCTTGTACTAGGTTCATAAAATAATGTGGCAAGTATTTTACCACTTAAAAGATGTGAGTATTCCTTAGGATTTTTCATTATATCATTAGCTAATCCCAGTATATCCTCAAGTTCCATAATAGATAGATCCATGGGATCTATTAGATGTTTTATATTATTCATAATTTCCTCCTTTTTAACCTCTCAGTGTTAATTTAAAGGTTGCTATATTTATAAAAAAAATGCCCTCCATAAAGGAAGGCATAATAATCTTATCAATGCTTCATTAAAATAACTTCCTTAACGACCTCTCTGGATCAATTTAAAGGTTTTAATTTATATAGAGAATATCAAAGATCACATAAAATGTCAATGTTTTTTAGGTATAATTAAAAATATAAAAGATAGTTTTAGGTAAGAGAGTCTGAATTAGAGTCTTTTTCAACTCTTCTTCTTTTATTTACTGCAATGGTTGGTCTGTTATACACTACTAAAACTTTTAGCTTAGCAAGTGTCTCATTGAAACCCTTAACTGTGTTTACATTTATTGTTTTATTAGTTGCTGTAGAATCAACTACTTCCGCAAGTTCAACTAACTGATCATCATATGGATAGCATTCTTTCGCTCTCTTATAATCCTTTTTTGCTTCCTCCTGATCCTTATATGTACCACACAGTACTCCTTCAATTAATAAAAACCATCTCTTCAATCGGTTTCCCTCCTATTATCGCAATACACAGGATAATATATATTTACTATATAGCATATTGAAAAGCTTTGCAATATTAAGGCTCATTATATATCGGTTTTTTTAGTAAAATGCACGCTTTCTCTACCAAAAGTACCTCATTCTCTTCCACCTCATTAGGTAATAGTAAAAACTTAAGTTTGTAATTTGATTTTATATATTCTATTACTTTACTTATATATTCTATATTTTTATTTTCTTCACCAATCTCATTTTCAACCCAACTAGTAGTTTTAAATACATCCTCCATCACCTTATTTCTAAAGGTTTCACTAACATATTCTGGCTTGATACTTTCTAATAACTTATTTTTTAAATTACCACTTCCTGAAGTACTCCCTATAAACATTAAATCTTCTGTATCTTTCTTATAAATAAAATATACTCCATTGAATTCTGGAAGTATTTCTAAACTATATTCTACAAATTCACTAAGATTCTCTTCTATTAACTTTTCAGTAAAGGTATTTACATTAAAAAAGTACGATTTTATATTCACCGTATCGTCTCTCCTTCTTCTTATTTGAAAAGAAAGAGCCTATTTAGACTCTTTTCTTACTGGATTATATTTTGATCTATTTTTTTCTTCAGGATCGATATACTCATAATCACCTGATTCATTCTTCTTTAAGCCTAAGCGTGCCATTTGTTTTTTTGTTACCCTAAGTTTATTAGTCATATTAACACCCCTTAGGTATTATTATTGTCCTTAGGATATATTTTATACTCTAGAAAAATTGGCAGGCGACTAATTCCATATTTTAATATAATGCTGAAACATACTCTTAAAAATTATAGATGGATTGTCCATCTATAGTGCTCAATATAAGAAGATTGCGAATCAATATAACTTTATGCCATACTCTGATTGATGTACACTTTCCATAAACTTCTTAATTTCCTTACCGCTTCTTAAAATCACTACTTTGTTAGTATATTGATTTAGTCTAGCTTCTAAATCATCTTTCCCAGTCTCATAATTATTTAAAGCCCTAAACATAAACTTAAGCATATGTATACTAGGTGCATATAAGCATTCTTCTATTCCTAATTTTTGCTTAAAAAATCTAGTCATGACTCTCATCCTCCTGACAAATATGCTAGGTATAAGGTGTACAATCATATCAGCCGCCTCCATTCCTTCAGAAAACATCTTTCTACCAGCATCTTCAATCACCCAATGGGGTTTCATTACTGTGCTTTTGAACAATCGGTTGATTTCCTCATCAGGTCTCCTAATATTTCCCCACTCTTTATCATTCTTATCTTTTATATGTACAATACCATCAAGATGTGTGCATTCAATTCCTAATTTATTTGATAATTTTTTTGCTAAAGTTGTCTTACCACTTGCAACAGAACCAACAATATAAATTCTCATATAAAATCCCCTTTCACTAACCAAATTGCTATTTATCAGGTATTAAATAAGTATCCTTTAATTTGCAAATCAATGCTAATATTCATTAAATTATAGTTTTTAATAACACTTATTATAATGTTACATTATATTTCAATAGGATTTTCTCAAGTTCCTTGTTTTTTATTGAGAATAAGTTTCCCTTATTGGAAATTTGAAAAATATCTCCACCACAATATTCAAATGAGTCATGAGAACCATCTCTCAAATTTAAAATAATGGCCATTCCTCCATCTATTTGACCTGCGCTATTACTACGGTAAAACTCTGAAGCCAATAAATATTTTATAAAATTATCCTTTTCAGAGCCAATAAGTTCAACATTTTTAGCATTTCTTCCCCCAGTATAAAACGTAATCTTTGAAATTTCTGTATTTTCTAATTGCTTTTTCTTCTGGGTCCATTCATATCTGCTAAGGATATTGCTCCCTACGGTTGTTTTCAAACCTACTTCAACGGAACAAACGAATAGTAAAATAATCAATAAAAAGTAGATAACATATTTTTTTGTCTTCATATACTTAACTCCTTAGCATTACTGCTCAATTCACTAAAATTTTCTACTATTTTAATTATATATCATATTTATTAGCATTAATAATTTATAGCATGATGAAACTATCTTAAACAAAGAATTTTTGACGTATTTTTGACGTTTAGTATAATCCAAAAAAAATAACTCCTAGAACCTAGGAGTTATCATATCTTATGGCTTAGTGCCAATTATTCATTACATTATCCCACATCATCTTACCGCACTTAGCAAGAGTTATGGTTCCATATACGCTGTTAGGTATTTCCATTGATAATACAGTAAATACAAAGTTACCTTTTGATAATTGAATTAACTGAGTATCATTTTCTACACCCTTCTTATCACCTGTTTTAGATGATATATCGTATTTTAAATCATCTGAAATATATAAAGCAAGTTTATTCTTAATTTGTTGTCTTCTTAATATATCTACAATCATAGTGCTATTTTCTTTATTTAGATAAGTAGCATTATAAAGGTGCTTCCATATCATTGAAAGATCATAAGCTGAAGTTATATTTTCCAAATCATTCTTTTCTGTTCTTTCATCAGAAGTTTTTCTATTGAGAACTGTGTTTCTAAGTCCCATTTCTTTTATATTTTCATTAATTCTATCCATTCCTACTAAATCGATTATTTTATTTGCTGCAGTGTTATCACTTTGAATTAACATAGCAACTAATAATTCAAAAATAGTGTATTCTCTTTCTCCAAATTCATGAATTATACCAGTTCCATAAACCTTATCTTTTCCTTCTATCTTAATTTTATCTAAGAAAGTATATCTTTCATCTTCAACTGCTTTTACAAGAGATACTGCTATAGGTAACTTCATACAGCCTGCCGCAACCATTTGAACGTTTTCATTATAACTATACATATATCCAGAATGTAAATCCTCAAAATAGAAACTGTAATTACCTATTCTAGACTCTAAATATTTTTTTATCTCTTTCATAATACCCTCCAGCTTTCATTACATTATGTTTTTGTAAGATTATTATATCATATTTTCAGAAAATTTTGAAGTATTTTAATAATTTGTATATTAAGTAAATGTTTAGAGCACTAATCCCAATGGAATTAGTGCTCTCATTAAGGGTTTAAACAAAAAACTTAAATTATACTTGATAGTAAATCTCAAACTTTTCACTTACTACAACGTATTAATTAATAAGTTAACTTAACCCATATTAATCTCCAAAAGAAATACCTATCTTTCTAGCAACAGTTACAAGTTCACCATCAGGATTTACATTTTTATTTGCTCCAATTACATTTTCAAGAGTTTCACATGATATTACATCACCTTTTAAGCATACCATATTACCGAATTTACCTTCTTTAATTAGGTCTGCAGCTGCAACACCATATCTTGTTGATAGAATTCTATCAAAGGTTGATGTTGTCCCTCCTCTTTGAAGGTGTCCTAATACGGTACATCTAACTTCATTTTCCTTAATGATTTTCTCTATATCTCCTGCTAACTTGTTACCTATTCCTCCAAGTCTTATTGGATCTGGAGAATCCTCAACTATTTTAGCTACAACCACTTCTCCATCTTTTGATTTAGCTCCTTCAGCTACAACTATAATAGAGAATGGTTTTCCATGTTTCTTTCTATCTTCAATCTTTTCTACTATCTTATTAATATCATATGGAATTTCAGGTAATAAAATTACATCTGCTGATCCAGCTATTCCAGATTCTAATGCAATCCATCCTGCATTTCTTCCCATAACTTCAAGTAACATTACTCTATGATGAGATTCTGCTGTAGTATGAAGTCTATCTAAAGCTTCAGTTGCTATACTAATTGCAGTATTAAAACCAAAAGTTACATCAGTTGCTGCTAAATCATTATCAATTGTTTTAGGTACACCTATTACATTTACACCTTTTCTTGAGAAATCTCTTGCAGATGTAAGTGTTCCATCTCCTCCGATAACAACTAAAACATCAACGCCTTCTTTTTTCATGTTTTCTACCGCTACATCTGAAACATCTTTTTTAACCATCTTACCATCTTCATTAACTAAGTAATCAAAAAGATTATCTTTATTAGAGCTATACAGTATTGTTCCACCCTTATGTTCAATTCCTGAAACACTTTCTAATGTTAGTGGAACAAAATCGTTGTTGTATAAACCACGATATCCAAATTTGTAACCAATAACCTCATAACCATACTGCAAAATTGCTGTTCTTGTTACCGCTCTAATTACAGCGTTTAATCCTGGGCAATCTCCGCCTCCTGTTAGTAATGCGATTTTTTTAATTTCTTGTGACATCATAATCCTCCTCTACCCTTGCGGATTGTTCTAAAAATAATACTTTCACGGAAAGTGCTTTGATTTAACGACTTTCTAGTGCTATATTAATGCAAACGACAAGAAATGCTAAACGTTTGCAAAATATTCAGATAATTACCACAATTAAATGATATCATAATATTCAGAAAGTTAAAAGCTTTTTTTATGTTAATAAAATACAATTTTGCATTTCATATAAATATATACTTTAAAAAATAAAATTAGGATGAGTAACGTTATTTTCTTATAAATTACTCATCCCTTAGATTACTTATACGTGGTTACTCTACACTAATATTTCATGTACTTTTATAAAAATATATAACTAAATTATTACTCTACTTGTGTTAATAATCTTTTCATTATATCTTTTAGCTTCTTTTCTCCTACCTCTTCATGAGTTACTGCAATAATTAATTTAATGTCATTGTCAGACTCATCCCACTTATACGCCCTAATATCTAAAATTGATTCTTCTGGTATATATTCTTCTAAATCAGTTGCTATCTCTTCTGCTAATGTAAGATATTCTTCAAATAATTCTTCTTCACTATACTCACTTATGTTAATCTCATCATCTTCCATCATTTCTTTTAATATATCTATTGATACGCTTAGGTTTAGAGCCAAAATATCATCCCTTTTTGAACCTTTGCTCATATCCTTAACAACTTTAAATTCAGAATTTTTTTCAATTTTATCTATAGTATCTTTACTATCAATAATTTGATTACCAAATGCTATGTACATATCTTCAACTCCCAATTTTTTTTATGTTTTGAACTAAATTTATCTATTTTATTAATTATTATAACTTAAATAAATTAATATATTAATTTATTAACTAAAGCCATAACATTTAACATTATATAGGAAAATAAAAGAACTGCCAACAATTAGTCAGCAGCTCAGTTTTAATATTCATTTTTTATTTAATAATTCCTGCAAAAGCTAAACCTACTAAAACAAGTCCAACAATTATTCTATATACTGCAAATACTCTCATAGGTTTCTTCTTTAAGAAGTTAATAAACATTTCGATTACTACTAGAGCTACTAAAAATGCTACTAAAAATCCTATTGCTAAAGCAAGCCAATAAGTTGTATTCATTATTGAGAAATCAAATTTAATTAGCTTTAATAATGAGGCTCCGATCATAGCTGGTATAGCTAAGAAAAATGAAAATTCAGTAGCCACTGAAGTTGAAAGTCCCGAAATCCATCCACCCATTATTGTTGAAGCACTTCTTGACATTCCTGGCCACATAGCTAAACATTGGAAAATGCCTACCTTTATTGCTTGAGTAAAACTTATCTTATCAATATCTTTAGTTATTCTTTTACTCTTTCTTAAATTCTTTCTATAATAGTTTTCAACTAAAACAAGTAATATACCACCTACTACAAATGCGAATGATACAGTTTTAGCTGAGAACAATTTTTCTTCTATAAAATCATTAAATGTAAATCCTAAAATTATTGCAGGTATGGTACCAATTAATACAGATAACCAAAAATTAAAACCCCTTTTTGCGTCTTCCTTTCTTGTAGCTGCAAAAACAAAAAATTCAATTACAGTTGTGTAAATTTTCTTCCAATATAAAACTATAACTGCTAAAATTGCTCCCAATTGTATGACAACCTCAAACATATCAGAAAATGCTTTTGTTTCAGCCGTATTAAAGCGAATTAGTTCTCCAATTAAAATCATATGTCCTGTAGATGATATTGGTATAAATTCAGTAATACCTTCTACAATAGCTATTACAATAGCTTTAAGTATAAAAATAAAATCAATTCCCATGCGTCTACTCCTTTATGTTTACTCAAATTTCATTATAAAACCTAATTACATCAATGTCTAATTAAAATTTCCTTAAAATTTTGTTGCTATAAATTAACATATTGATTTATACTCATAAATTATTTGTTTGATTCACATAAAAAACAGTTAAAAAGCAAAAAATTATTTTAACTTTTTAACTGCAATAGTATTAGCCTCTTATATTATTAAGTATTTCTTCTTCTACTTTAGCTACATTTGGCACATATGATTTTAGCAATGTTGATTTCCCTATTATTTTATATTCACCTAGTGTTGCTGGTATAAATACCGAATCACCTTTAGAGTATTTAACAGTTCCATCTTTATATTTGATTTCTCCATTTCCTTCAGTACATGTAAATATATAAAATCTTTCCTTATCACTGCTCTCTGTAACTTCAGTTTCTAATACATATTTTTCTATAGAGAAATATGGACAAAGTGATAGGTATTCCTTTAAATAACCTTCTTCTTGTATTTTTATTCCTTTTGCATTTTTACCTGATAGGGAAAAATCAATTACATCTAGTGCTTTTTGAACATGAATTTCTCTTCCTCTATTATAATCATACACCCTATAAGTAGTATCACTATTTTGTTGTATTTCGGCAATTGTAACGCCCTCTTCTATTGCATGAACTAATCCACTTTTAACAAAATAGAAATCTCCTGGTTTAACATACACTCTATTTAAATATTTTTCTAAATCACCAGAATTTAATGCTTTTTCAAACTCTTCCTTAGTACAATCTTTAGTCCCTACTACTAGGCTAGCACCTTCCTTTGCATCAATAACATACCAAGCTTCAGTTTTTCCTAGATCTCCTTCATTTTTAAGAGCATATTCATCACCAGGGTGAACTTGAACTGATAATTTGTCATTGGCTGTTATTATTTTAATAAGTAATGGAAATCTATCCCCTTTAATCTCACTACCTATAATTTCAGCCCCTCTTTTCTTAATTAACTCTTCAAAGGTAAGGCCTTTAAATTCTCCATTTTTAACAACACCCATTCCATTTGGATGACAAGCTATATCCCAGCTTTCACCTATATTTCCTTCAGGTAAGTTATCTCTAAAGGCTTCTAATTCTCTTCCGCCCCAGATTCTATCATAATATAGATTTTCAAATATAATTGGGTACATATTAATCCTCCTTCTCAACTGTATATATAGGGTTAATATAGGAAACTTACTTTATTCTTGTTTGATTTCAGGCATTAATAAAGTATTAGTTGAACTCAAAACCCTATTATTTCAAATTAAATATATATAAGTTATTATAACATTATATCATAGAGTTTTATAAAAAAAGAATATTACTATATAAAATTATATTATATAGTAATATTCTTAATAACTTATTAATAGAATAGTGTGAAATCTGGAATCTTTATAGAATCCCCTTCACCCTTATTATAATCATCATATACTGCTTTTGCTTTAGTATAATTATCTTCTATGGCTTTCTTTGTATCTGCATCAGTAATTGAATCTCTCAATTCATATGCTGCCTTTAAATTAGCCATGCCTCTTTCTAAATCAACATTAATTGAAATATAAAAACAACCAGCATTATTTAAAGTTAGTGGGTCATTCTTATCTGCTGCATATGCATATCTGACTTCTTTAATAGCATCTGAATACTTTTCTTGATTCATATAAATAGTACCCAATGTTCTATGATATTTAGGATTTGCATCATCTAATGAAATTGCTTTCTTAAGCAATGAAATAGCATCATCAATTGAATTGCTATTTAGTTTTATTAATGCCATATTATAATATAATTCAGTATCAGTTGGCTTTACTTGAGATGCAAGACTAAAATATTCATAGGCCTTATTGCTATCTTTAGCAGTTGTCCAATAATAATTTGCTATCTTTGTCATAATGTCATAATTAAAAGGTTCTTTTAATAAAGCTGCTCTGAAATACGGTTCTGCCTCTTTATCTTTTCCTTGCTTTAACATAATATCAGGTATTAAGAAACCATAATTATCAGGATAATCCTTATTGGCTAGTATACTCTTTTGAGCGAATTCAAATGCCTTATCATAGTCCCCTTTATCATAATAGTACCATCCTGCAGTATGGTAACCTATATATGACTGACTGTTTTCACTGATAATTTCATTTAGTAATTTTTCCCCTTTTTCATTATCACCAGAATACTGATATATTTTTGCTTGAATTATTTTAACATTAATATTTCCAATATCCTTACCCTCTAATTCTGTTAGAGTTTTCTGAGCCATATCAGCTGAATCTTGAGCCATTGAATATACTTTAGCTATCCACAACTTATAACAAATCTCATTTGGCTCTTTTGAAGATCTATCTATTAATTTTTGAAGAATTAAATCTTTATTAAAGGTAGCTGCTTGAGATATTATGTCAAATACCTTAATCTCATCCTTATCCTTATACCAAGCTTCTTTTAACAAATCAAATCCTTTATCATAATCATCTAAAAGCATCTGCATCTTCGCTAAAATAGATAAATCATATGCTGAATCAGTATCCACTGGGTATTCTTTAACCATTTCACTAGCTTTATCTTTCTCTCCATTTACCATATATACCGTATACATTGTTCTCATTAATGGCTTATCTTTTCCATATTTATTTAATTCATTTTCACCTATTTCTAAAGCTTCCTTGTAATCCTTATTCATAAAATATGTGAAAACAATATAGTTTACTAACTCTCTATCTTGAGCCTCATACTTTTCTCTCTTATTCCCAACTATCTTATTTCTTTTATCCATAGCATCTTTTAGAAAACTATTGGACTTGTCCATTTCACCTTGTACTGAATAGATTTCTGCCTCTTTTACTTCCCATATAGGCCATTTATCATCATCCTGCAATTTTTGGTACTCACTTAGGGACTTATCAAAATCTCCTTGATAGAAAAGCATTTCAGCTTTATTATTAGCAATTAAAGTATGATTTTTCTTTAAAGCCGTACTTATCGAAAAAACTATGATTAAAGCCATCATAAAGAAAAAATTCATTACAACAGTTGGATGGAGTATACTCCATTTTTCACTTAATGCTTTATATCTCTTAAGAAATGGATCTATTTTAACCTTTAACTTCTCATACAAAGTTAAACTTTTTTCTTTCACTTTTTTAGCATTTTCTATTAGCTTATTTTTCATGGGCTCTCCATTTTTCTTAAGCTTGTTCAATAATTCTTTAATTTTTCCCATTTTTCCTCCTAATTATCCCCTCTTTGTTATAAATAAATTCTATCAAAACCTAAATTAAAAATCTATAATATGCTATACTTAAATTATATTTAAATATAGATGAATTTTTAAAAGCATTATATATATTAACATAAAAGGAGCCAAATATGAACCTAAAAATTAAACCTTCATTACTAATTATAATTTTTTCAGTAGGAATAATTGTAGGTATTATCACTATTTCGAATGGAAACTTCGAGAAAATATATAACAATTCTCCAAGCTATACCAATTCCCCAGCAAATAATGATACTATTAAGGATTCTATAGTTGAAGTGCCGCTTAACATAATTCCATTACAAGATACATTTTTACAAAATAAAGATTTTAAAGATAAAACTGAAAAAAATGGAGTAAACTTGTCAATAATAAATAAAGAAAGTCAAAACTCTGTATCATTGATTAACTCCTATAAAAATAGATTTGAATTTATCCCGGATTTAAATAATGCCGTTTCTAACACAATTCTAAATGTTCAAAGTAAAAAAATATATATATCTTATATTTTTTCAAGTGAAAAACCACTTACATATACTATATCAAATATTCCTTACTTATCAAAAGGAACTTTTAATATTGCAATAATTAATTCAAAAGAATACACTGCTTCTATTGAAAAAACATTAATTGATAAACATTTCAATATTATCATTATTGAATCTGATACAGAAGCTTCAAGTAAAGTAATGGATAAAACTTTAATAATAAACAACCCAAAAAGTGAACGATTTATTTACGGCTTAAGTTTGGTTTATTCTAAGGATACTCCTATTGCTTATGGCCTTAAGTTAATTTTCAATAAAATATCCTATAATGAAAGAAAAGCAGCAATTAGCACTTTTAATTCAAAGGCTCAAAACTTACCTTTTTATGCTAAAGAAAACTTTAATTATATAGATTTAGATTGATAAAATATCATATTTAGTGTATAAAAAGGAGGGGAATTTTTTTCTTTTTAAAATCAAAAGGGTATTATTAAAAATTTCCTATTAAAATATTTAGTTATAAGTTACATAATTTTAAGGTGGTGGACAAAATTAGTATTAAATCTTTTTTAAGTATAATCGCAGGAAAAACAACTATATTTTTATCAAGGCATTTATTTAAAGGTGGTAGTAACTTTCCTGGAAAAGTTGCCTTAAAACTTGATAAAAAGATTTTAAAAAAAGTTTCAGAAAACTATAGAGTAATTTTAGTAACAGGTACAAATGGCAAAACTACAACTACCTCGATGATAGCAAATAGTTTGAAAAATAATGGATTAGATATAATAACCAATGCAACAGGAGCAAATCTTCATACAGGTATCGTAGCTTGTTTTATTGAGAATTTTAAATTCTTCTCTAAAACTCAAAGATATGCTGTTATTGAAGTGGACGAGGCTAACTTAAAGTTTATTACTGAAGATATTGTTCCAGAAATTATTACAATTACTAATTTGTTTAGAGATCAATTAGATAGATATGGTGAAGTTTATACAACTTTAGAAAAGATATTAGAAGGTATTAAAAAAGTACCTGAAACAAAGCTTATTTTAAATGGTGACGAATCATTGCTTGGTGGATTAAAGCTTAAAAACCCAATGTATTACTACGGATTTAGTACTTCAATTAATGATAATAAAGAAATTGAAATTAATGCTGATGCTAAGTTCTGCAAGTTTTGTAAAACTCCTTACTCCTATAACTTTATAACCTATAATCACTTAGGCGATTATTATTGCGAAGGATGCGGGTTTAAGAGAGATGAATTAAAATACTACGTTGACAACATAATTGACTTAACTCCAGAAAGTTCAAGTGTAACTATTAATGGAAGAGCATTAAATATTAACCAAGCTGGTGTTTATAATATTTATAATGCACTTTGCTCATATGCAATATCAAAAGAATTAGATCTTGAGGAAGATAAAATTATCGAATCCTTAGAGAAACAATCTTCTAGCTTTGGAAGACAAGAAATACTTTCAATTGAAGGTAAGAAAGTGAAAATAATTCTTGTTAAAAATCCTGCAGGGTTTAATCAAGCTATTGATACCCTTTGTTTAAATAAAGAATCTTTTTCAACTGCCTTTTTATTAAATGACAATTATGCAGATGGAAGAGATGTATCTTGGATTTGGGACGTAGATTTTGAAAAACTTAAGGATTTGCATATACAAGATGTATTTATATCAGGAATAAGAATGTATGATATGGCTATTAGACTTAAAATTGCTGGGTTAAACGAGAATTCTTTTATAATTAAGCAAGAGTACAAGGATTTAACTGATTCAATTATTAATAGCGAAAATAATAATGTATATGTACTCGCAACTTATACAGCAATGATTAACTATAGAAAATATCTTCACTCAAAAGGATATATAAAGGAACTATGGTAGGAGGAATTTTAAATGGAAATTAATATATGTCATTTATATCCTGATTTATTAAATGTTTATGGAGATTTAGGAAATATACTTGTGCTTAAATATAGATCTGAACAAAGAGGAATAAAAGTTAATATTACAAACTTGTCTCTTGGTGATAAATTTAATAGAAATGACTTTGATATTGTATTCTTTGGTGGTGGACAGGACTACGAACAATCTATAGTATCCGATGATTTAAAACTAAATAAAGGATATGAAATACAAGAATATATAGAACGTGGTAAAGTATTTCTTTCAATTTGCGGTGGATATCAACTTTTGGGTAAGTATTACACTTCTCCAAAAGGAGAAAAGCTAGAGGGATTAAATATATTAGATTTATATACTACAGGAGGAAGTACTAGATTTATAGGAAATACCATGATCAAAAATGAAGATTTCAACGAAACATATGTAGGCTTCGAAAATCATTCTGGAAGAACCTATTTAGGAGAAGATTTGAAACCTCTAGGTAAATGTATCGTTGGTTATGGTAATAATGGTGAAGATGGGAATGAAGGATGTATTTATAAAAATACCTATGGGACTTACTTCCACGGACCTTTTCTTACAAAGAATCCTGAATTTGCAGATAGATTAATTCAAACTGCTTTAACAAATAAAGGATATGATTATATACTTGCTCCTCTTGATGATACCCTAGAGCTTAATGCTAAGGAATCTGTAATTAATACTTTAAGCAAATAACAATTTGAAGGGATATAACCATGAAAATTAATAATAAAGTATACAGTATATCTTTATTACTAGTTGCAGCTTTTTGGGGATTTGGATTTGTAGCTTCTAAAGAAGCTTTAAATTCCTTTCCCCCTTTTGTTTTAACTTCTATAAGATTTACTGTTTCCGGATTAGTTTTACTTATAATCTTTATTAAACGCTTTAAAAACTTAACGAGAAAATCCCTTGGTTCAGGAATATTACTTGGATTTTTTCTTTTTTTAGGTTTTTCAACTCAAACTGTTGGTTTGGTTTATACAACTGCCTCTAAAAATGCATTTATAACTGGATTAAATGTTGTAATTGTACCTTTTTTAGCTTGGATGATATTTAAGGACAAGTTAGAAAAAATTTCCGTATTTTCAGCAATACTTGCTTTTTTAGGTATTTTCCTGTTAACTTGGGACGGTTCTTCACTTTTATTTAATTTCGGAGATACACTTACCTTGTTTTGTGCATTATTTTTTGCTATGCATATCGCTTTTGTTGGTGTATTCTCAAAAAAATATGATCCTATTTTGCTAACAATAATTCAATTTTTAGTAACAGGATTTTTGGCTTTAATTTGCTCTATTAAATTCGAAAACTTTTCTGAAATAAATATAAATAACTCTTTAGTTTCATTAGGCTATTTAACTTTTATTTCAACTTTATTAGCATTCCTATTGCAAAATATTGCTCAAAAGCATACCAAACCATCTCAGGCAGCATTGATACTATGTACTGAATCATTATTTGGCCCATTATTTTCTTCATTAGTCCTAAATGAAACACTAACTATTCAAATGATACTTGGGGGAGCAATCTTATTTCTATCTATAATAATTTGTGAAACTAAGCTTTCATTTTTACCTCTCCCATTTAGAAAAGAAAATTCCAACACTAGTATTTAAATTAAAATGTATTCACTTAAAAGGGGATTATTTATCCCCTTTTATTATTTTTATAAATTCATAAATAATTCTTGCAGTGTGACCCCATACTACTACATCCTCATATTTATAAAAATGAGTAGCATATTTTATTTTTGAAAAATTATATTCCTTCCCTCCTCTTATTAAATGGAACGGGAACTCTTCTCCCCTTTCCACTGTAAGTTCATCTTCGTGAATTAATGGTGTATTATTAATAAAATACTTAAGTGGAATTTTTATCATTGAATCCACCTCGTCCTTATTAAAATCTTCAGATAAGTTCTTGAGTCTTCCTACATAGGGATACATTATAAGAGAAAATGGGGTAACTAAGTAATCCATTTGACCTATAATTTCAATATCTGATTCTTTTACGCAAAGCTCTTCTATTAATTCTCTTACTGCAGCTTCCTTTGGATTCTCGCCTAGTTCTATCTTTCCTCCAGGTAAACAAATATCTCCTGGTTGATGTTTTAGTTTGAAAGAACGTCTTTCAAATATTATATATGTTATTCCTTCTTCCTCATATAAAGGTATAACGACCGAACTTCTTTTATACTTCCCAATCTTTCTTGGCTTTCTATCTTTAAATATCCCTTCAATTTGTTTACAATTCATTATCAAAACTCCTTTTCACAGGTTTTATAGTTGTTATTATACTACAATGATGATATACTTATTAAGGCTAAAAAGGATTACAACTAATTTATTTTGTTGTAAAAAATTATATGAGAAGATTTGGAGAGATGTATTTTGAAACGTAGAACATTATTATCAACACTTGCAATTACTTTATCCTTAACATTTATATCTCCTTTCGCACTAAAGAGTCAAGCAGCTGAAAAATCCTCAGCTCCTTCAGTCGCTGCGAAAGCTGCTATTACTATAGATTATGAAACTGGTGAAATTATTTACGCAAAAGATGTAGACGCAAAAAAGTATCCAGCTAGTACTACAAAACTTATGACCTCTTTACTTTTTGCTGAGAATAAAACTAAAAATGATACTATAGACTATACAGAAGAAGCAAAGAAGCAGCCAGCATATTCATTAAATACAAACATGCAACCTATACCTGTAGGTGAAACAATGACTGCTGATGATGTTATGAAGGCACTTTTACTTTATTCTGCTAATGATTCAGCCTATATGATTGCAGATGCCGTAGGCGGAGATTCTAAAAGTTTTGCAGACATGATGAATAAAAAAGCTCAAGAACTTAACATGAAGGATACACATTTTGTTACACCAAACGGATTACATGACGAAGATCATTATACTACTGCATATGACCTTTCAACATTAGGAAAAGCTGCTTACCATAATGATTGGGTAAGAGAAATAATGGGAACAGATAAATCAACTATAACCATAAATAAAACTGCTACTTTTAATATTGAAAATAGAAATGAAAACTTAGGAAAAGATGGCTGTATAGGTGGTAAAACTGGCTATACTCAACAAGCTGGTAGATGTTTAGTTGCACTTTATGAAAGAAATGGTAGAAAGATAATAGGAGTTGTTCTTGATTCTACAAAGGACGAGCATAGTACACAAGTTTTCAAAGATATGAAATCTATAATTGATTATAGTTACGATGCAACTCAAAAAACATTACTTAAAGCAGGCACTGAAGTTGGTAAAGTTACTCTAGATTATAAAGCATTTAAATTCTTTGGTCCTAAGAAGACTCTAGAAGTTCCTGTAACTTTAGATAAAGATGTCACTGCATACTCAAATTATGTAAATGATAAAGAAGGTAAAATAGCTGTAAACACAGAAGGAAAAGATGCTTGGTCTCTTGCATCAAATAACGATACTAAGCTAAACTTTTCAGTTAGGGAGTATAAAGCTGATTACACTGGCAGTGTAAATGTAAAACTAACTCAGTTATTAAAAGCTAACATAGTATTATACGTCATCACTTTAGTAGGAATAGTTGTAATATTAACTTTAGTTTATCTAATTGCAACTGCAAGAAAAAGATCTAGACGTAGAAGAAGAAGATATTAAAATTTTTTAAAATATAAACCGCAAATACATATGTATTTGCGGTTTGTTTTTATGCTATATTTTCTTTTAGTTCTTTCAATATTTGAATCACATCCATTGGCTCATCTATAAAATAGTCTGGAGAAGCTTGTTTAAGTTCATCTAATGGAATTGCTGTGTATTTTACACCTATTGTCTTACATCCAGCACCTTTACCACATAAAATATCATATGTTGCATCCCCAACCATGATAGCCTCACTTGGCTTGATATTTAAAACTTCACATGCCTTTAAGGCAGGCTCTGCATCCGGCTTATGTTTTTCAGTCGATTCAGGTGTTATTATTACATCCATTAAATTTAAGATTCCTGATATCTCCATGCCTCTTTTTGCAAGAGATGCCCTTTTAGATGTTACTATTCCAGTCTTTATCCCCATATCCTTTAGCTGAATTAGCATCTCCTTTACA